>JBLHNW010000360.1:0-4276 GCA_047622205.1 Paraglaciecola sp. | reverse complement strand
TTTCCATATGCGGCAAAAGGGGCGGATTAATGATATTTAGGTAGTTCTTGTAAGTAATATGTTTGTAACCCCGAGGAGAGTCATCTTTACCAACTGCAGCAATTAATTCATTTAGAACTTCATCACGAGTTTTTAAGGCATCTACCCATCCATTGTCCACTGCAAATTTGGCGAAGTCGCCGTCTGCCAGCTCAAACTTTCGCATAAAGTCGTCAAGTTCTTCATCGAAATTAGAAGTAGAAATATCTCTCGCCAATGCAACATCTTCTTTGTACTGTTGCCACATTGCTCCAAGCCACGCTTGATTTGATTCTTTTGCGGCATCAGACATATCGTCTCGTAAAAAGGGTTCAATGGCCGACTTATACGTACCTACTTTAAATATATGCGTAGTGGCTTTTAGTTTTTCCAGAGCAGATTTGTAGTACATTCTAAAACGCCCATAGCCTTCAAACATCATGAATCCCATAGGATTCATGTATAGGTGATCCGCATGGCTGGCAAGGTAGTATTGGTTTTGAGTAAAATAATCGCCAATTGCATACACTGGCTTATCACTTTCTTTAAAGCGTTCAATCGCGTCAGCAATTTGTTTGAGCTTGTCTAGTCCGCCACCATTAAATTGATGTAAGTCAAGCACCAGCGTTGTGATACGTTGGTCCTCTTTAGCATTGTCAATTGTCAGTAATACGTCTTGTAACAGTACTTCTGGTTTATCGGCAGACTGATCAAACGCTTCTTGCATAAACTGTTCAAATGGGTCAATGGCTTGTTTTTGAATCACCAAATCACCTTCTAACTTAAGCACTAAGGCAGAATCTGCTGGAACCGTTATTTTTCCGTCACTTTGGAATAGAACCATCAAAAGCCCGATAAAAAGCGCTATAAATATGATATTAAAAAATAATTTACGGCTAAAGTTGATTATTGACCAAAGGCCCAAAAACAGTGATTTTGTCCAGCTTTGCTGTGTCGACATAAATGACGTATTCACTAAATAGATAAAGATGGTGCATCCTACCGAATTTATCTCCCGCAGAGAATTCACAAATGTAAATTTATGTTACTTATCGACAGTTTTGTGAATTTTACCTTAACTTTGGGATAAACTTGCAGGTCTGAGCCCATTTTAAGATTAGTAAATTAACATATGCCTAATAATATTCATTTTCCTCACCTTTTTGAAACACTGGACTTAGGGTTTACTAAACTCAAAAACCGAACATTGATGGGCTCTATGCATCTTGGTTTAGAGGAAGAAAAAAACGGCCATGAGCTTTTAGCGAGTTTTTATGGGGAAAGGGCCGCAGGTGGAGCTGGACTTATTGTTACCGGAGGAATTAGCCCGAATCGACAGGGTTGGTTGTTACCCTTTGCTGCGCGAATGGCTACCCGACGTCATGCGGCACAACATCAGGTTATTACCGATACTGTACATAAGCATGACGGCAAAATTTGTATGCAGATACTGCATTCCGGGCGCTACGGTTATCATCCCTTTACTGTTGCTCCCTCAGCGATCAAATCTCCAATAATACCTTTCAAACCTAAAGCACTTTCCAAGCGCGGCATCATAAGTACAATAAGTGACTACGCCAATTGTGCAGCAATGGCACAACTTGGCGGCTATGATGGGGTTGAAATCATGGGCTCAGAAGGTTATTTCATTAATCAATTTTTATGTCCACGAACCAATCAGCGCGACGATGAATGGGGAGGCAGCTTTGACAATCGAGCAAGACTCGCTGTGGAAATCTTGCGAGCCATAAGGCAAAAAGTCGGCGAGAAATTTATTGTTATCTTTCGCCTATCGATGCTCGACTTGGTTGAAGGTGGCAGCAATTGGGATGAGGTGGTTGCTCTGGCAAAATTAATCGAAGAAGCCGGCGCGACGCTTATTAATACCGGTATTGGTTGGCATGAAGCAAGGATGCCTACTATTGGAACGATGGTTCCCCGAGCGGCATTCACCTGGATCACCCAACGGATGAAAGGCGAGGTTAACTTGCCCCTGATTACCACTAACCGGATCAATACACCTGAAATTGCTGAGAAAGTACTTGCTGAAGGACATGCAGATATGGTCTCCATGGCTCGCCCGTTTTTAGCCGATGAGAATTTTGTACGTAAGGCGGAGCAGGGTAAAAGTGATGAAATTAACACCTGTATTGCCTGTAATCAAGCTTGCCTTGACCATGGCTTTGAGCGCAAACGGGCCACTTGCTTAGTTAATCCAAGAGCCGGTTATGAAACTCAACTCAATTTCCCACTTACCACCCATAAAAAGAAAATAGCAGTGGTGGGCGCAGGTCCGGCAGGAATGGCCTTTAGCACCTATGCCGCTGAACGAGGCCATGAAGTACATTTATTTGAGCAAAGCAGCGAAATTGGTGGCCAATTTAATTATGCCAAACGTATTCCTGGCAAAGAAGAATTTTACGAGACGATCCGTTACTACAACAAGAAGATTAAATTAAGCGGAGTCAATTTACATTTGGAAAGTGCTCAGACAGTTGATTCTTTGGCACAAGGTGCTTTTGATCATGTTGTGTTGGCGACAGGGATTAGCCCGCGTCACGTTGCAATTCCAGGTGTTGAACATGAAAAAGTACTGAATTACTTAGATGTATTGAAGCACGATAAACCGGTAGGTAAAAAAGTAGCAATTATCGGTGCGGGTGGGATCGGTTTTGATGTGGCGGAGTTTTTAGTGGAGGAGCATTCCCTGACAAATCAACCTGAGCAATGGCTAAAATCCTGGGGGATCGATAAGAACTATGTAAACCCCGGTGCATTAATGCCGCCCGAGGTGCCAGAGCCAGCACGGGAAATTTATTTATTGCAAAGGAAGAGCACGAAAATGGGTAAAGACTTAGGTAAAACAACCGGTTGGGTTCATCGAAGTTCACTACAACAGCGAAAAGTGCAGATGATCGCTGGTGTTAGCTACTCCCATATTGATGACCAAGGTTTACACATTAAGGTAAATGAAACAGAACGCTGCCTGGAGGTGGATAATATTATTATGTGTGCTGGACAAGAACCTCTTCGGGCGCTTCAAGCAGGCCTTGAGGCACGAGGCATCAAAACCCATTTGATTGGAGGTGCGGACGTAGCCACTGAGCTAGATGCAAAACGGGCAATAAGGCAGGGTGCTGAGTTGGCTGCGACTATATAAAGTTCTAAAACCGCAATGCGTCAAAGCGAGCACTGCGGCGTACGTATCGACCTAAGTTTAACTATGCTTTACCAATTAGTTAATGGATGCGAATTAAGTTCGTATATACGAATCCAATCGTATTGCGTCTTCATAGGGTAAACATTGCGATGTTTATTGCCACCAAATTCATTTTGAATAAAATCGTTGGGGATCCAAAAATTCATTACCAGTTCGGTTAGATTATCAGGTATCGGCGTGGCATTTTTTTGAGGAGGTACGCACGACGGATCGCAATCGATGTGCTCTTGAGTTAGTGTTTTTATCAATTTGCCGTCAACAAACCACTTTATTGACTCAGGTGTCCACTCAATTGCAAAAATGCGCCAGGTGTCTACGGGGCCTGTGACAATTTTATCTTCCCAAGCGCCCCATTGACGTGTAACCCACCACTCCCAAGTGTTTGCGCCATAAATAAGATTTGCTTGCATTTTATCCGGACGGCCACCTTCAAGTTCAATGTCTATTTCTTCCCATTCGCTTGGTGAACCTTCGTTGATATAGGTGAATAATGATGAAATATAACCACTTGCTGTCTCCCGTTTAGGAGCCTTCATACGTGTTTCAATACGGCCGTACCTAATCCGTTTTGTTGGAACAGTTCGCATTTCACCGCATGAGTACTTATAGTCGCCTTTATCTTTTTTATGGTCCTTAGACCAGCTTGCGGGCACGTTTTCCTGAGTAATGGTCAGTTCCAGAATGCTGTTGACCACGGTAACGCCCTGGGGCTGAAAGCGGCACACAGATTCTCCGCCGACAGCGCCGTCTCCCTTGGCCCAAATTTTGGTGTCGAAAGTGTCGAAGCGTTCGTCAAATTTTAAGGTGAATCCTTCGTATTTTCCCGTGTAGCCTTCGTAGGAGCTGGGTAACTCAGAAGAGACATGTTCAGAGTGGGCTTTTACTGATGTTATGCTAAGTACTATGACGCTCAAGGTGCACAGAAGTTGGTTTTTAATTATCGACACTTTTTGTTTCCTAAGGCTCATTTTTCTCTAATTTAGTAGTTTAAAGTGGTTCTGGGAATAACATTTAACCACATACAGGTGTTATTCAAGC
>JBLHNW010000359.1:0-4294 GCA_047622205.1 Paraglaciecola sp. | reverse complement strand
AATCAACCCAAGCCACAACAAGGGCAAGGTCAGTTGATCCGGCAATAACATCTTGTCTAGATCAATAAAGATCATAGCCACCAGCAACCAGGTGAAGACTACTCCTGTTAATGCTGCGGCACCAAAACCAAAATGCCAGGCAAGCGAAGCTGACAATAGACCAGTAATTAACTCTACCAATGGATAGCGGACAGAAATGGGGTTTTTACACTGGCTGCATTTACCTTTTAAAGCTAACCAGCTAATTAACGGAATATTTTCCCAGGCTCTGATCTTATGTTGGCAACTTGGGCAAGTTGAGTCTGGTTTGACTAAGTTGAATGTATCTTGTTTGGCCAAAATCGATTTTTCGGGCTCAAAATAGCCTTGATACTCATTTTTCCATGACCGTTCCATCATGATTGGCAGTCGGTAGATAACTACATTTAAGAAACTGCCCACCATAAGGCTGACTACAAAAACTACTGAGATAAAAAATATACTTGAGTCAGCCATTAACTGAATGATTACTTGCATCGAAATTCGCTTATTGTTCTAGTACTTATGCTTAATAACTTGCCAGAAAAAATGGTTTTAATCCACATTAACCGAACCGCTATAACAAGCTACCTAAAAAAGATAGACGACATCCTTTTACTGGGACGCATAGAATTGAGGCAACCCAGTAGCTCTGAACCCGTCATGTTGACGTAGCATGGGCCTATATTTAAACCACATTACCCATTTGAAAGATGGGTAGATACATCGCTACGATAAGACCACCAATCACGACACCTAATACTGCCATGATCATCGGTTCGAGCAAACTGGTTAAACCATCAACCATGTCGTCAACTTCGGCTTCATAGATGTAGGCAATTTTGCTTAACATTTCATCCACAGCACCGGCTTCTTCGCCGATAGCGATCATCTGCGTCACCATAGGCGGAAAAATTCCCGTTGCGCGCATAGCCACGTTCATTTGGACACCGCCTGCAACTTCTTTTTTAACCATTAGAATGGCGTTACGAAATATTGCGTTACCTGATGCACCAGCGGCTGAATCCAGGGCACTAATTAATGGCACACCGGCAGCAAATGTGGTGGATAATGTGCGGCTAAAGCGCGCCACGGCAGCTTTTTTCAAGATTTCCCCAATAACCGGGATTTTCAGGATCTGGGCATCAACTTTATCTCTCAATTTCAATGAATTTCTATGGGCACGGGCAAATAATATTCCAGCGGCAATCATGCCAGCCCCAATAAATATTCCGTAATCTTGTACAAAGCGCGAGATACCTAGTACGAATTGAGTAAATGCGGGTAGTTCCGCACCAAAACTACTAAATATTTCCTCAAATTGTGGCACTACGAAAATCAATAGGATGGTGGTAACGATAAACGCCACCACAAGCACAGCTATCGGATAAAACATGGCTTTTTTGATTTTTGATTTTAGCGCTTCAGCTTTTTCTTTGTATATGGCAATACGATCATAGATGGTTTCCAGCGCACCAGACTGTTCGCCGGTTTCAACCAAATCGCAATATAAGTCATCGAAATGTATATGATGTTTGCGCAACGCGCTAGAAAGCGGATTACCAGATTTCACTTCACCGGCAATATTGGTCAACATCTTGCGCATTGAGGCTTTGGAGTGGCCTTGGGCAATCATATCAATTGTTTGAATTAAGGTAACACCGGCACCCAACATGGTTGCCATTTGACGGGACAACACACTGATATCATTGGCATTAACTTTTTCGGCACCTTTGCCAAACAAAGGTTTAGCAAACTTTTTAATTTTGGTTACAGATATGCCCTGACGGCGTAAAATATTTTTTGCTTCTTTTAATGAGGTGGCACTGATTTCACCTTTGGAGTGTTGGCCCTTGATGTTGGCGCCATTCCATACATAAATTTCAGTTGCGTTTGCCATAATTATTGACCTATCAGAGTAGTGGACAAAAAAAGCCCAGCATGGCTGGGCTTGATAGTATTATGTGATGATTAACATACTGCAGGTGAGCCAGTTGAACAGGTTCCGCCTACTGTCCAAGTCACTTTACCCGCTGCATATACGCCAGTCAGAGTATATGTCTGACCTGAAAGGCCGTTAGCCGTTACTGCAGTAGCAGTCATAAGACCTGTGCCGTTGACCCAAGTCAAAGTAAGAAGATTACCGGTAAGACCTAAGTCATCTGGAACGCCGTTAGCGCCGGCACCACAGTTTGCTAATGTACCTTCAGTTGTCGCACACACTTCAATCGCAGTTTTGTGTCCCTGAACCAAAGATACCACTTCAGAGAACTTAGCTTTGTTTGTGTAAGTTTGGTAAGCAGGTAATGCGATAGCTGCCAAAATACCGATAATCGCCACAACAATCATTAGTTCGATTAGAGTGAAGCCTTTGTTATTTGTCATTTGTGAATTGTTCATGGTTTGTATCTCCGGCACCTATTTAGTGCATGTTTCAGTTTAGTAAGTTTCAGTGTAGTAAAGTTCGCCAAATTACGTACTGCTATTTGATGGCGTTATGTTGAATTCCTGTTCAGTATAGAACGAGTTCCTCAACAGGCAAGTATGTAAAAGCATACTTAGGTCTACGTGATGAGCCTGTTGTTCCATTTTTTACTTATTTTAGGTAAAACTTACCACCCTCAAAGACAAGTCGATCGCCTGCACATTTTTGGTTAAGGCACCAGAGGATATATAGTCAACGCCAGTTTCCGCCAGCTCTGCAAGGCGAATTTTGGTGATATTACCAGACACCTCTAATTTACTTTTACCACTATTAAGTTGTACTGCTTTGGCTATCATCGGCACACTAAAGTTATCTAACATAATAATATTTGCATTTGCCGACAATGCTTGATTTAGTTCATCAAGGCTTTCCACTTCAACTTCTACAGGCAGTTCAGGATTTAACTCCCGAGCTTTGTTAACGGCAGCAGCTATCGAACCACAAGCCAAAATATGATTTTCTTTAATCAGATAAGCATCGAATAGACCCATTCGATGATTTTTGCCACCCCCGCAAGTCACCGCATACTTTTGGGCAAGGCGCATTCCTGGCAGGGTTTTCCGTGTATCTAACAATTGTGTGGATGTGCCCTCAAGTTCTTTGACACAATCAGCTACATGAGTGGCTGTGGCTGACAATGTTTGCAGGAAATTAAGTGCACTGCGCTCACCCGTTAATATTGACCGGGCGTGGCCTGACACTCTAAAAAGGGTTTGCCCGGCCCGGACCCGCTCTCCATCTCGATAAAACCATTCAAGTTGAATGTGCTTGTCTAGTTGGGCAAATGTTTCGCTTACCCAAGCCTTACCCGCTAAAATGCACTCTTCACGGGTAATAACCTGAGCGACTATTTGTTGAGTTTCGGGGATCAATTTTGCGGTGATATCACCCTCGCTTGGATCTAGCCCAGCCAGATCTTCGTTCAGAGCCTGAGCAACTGCACGTTTAATTTCGTTTTCTAACATGAATGCTATTTTTCCTAAATAGTTAAATTTTAAACAATGACGGACTAATTCTGTGGATAATATACCCATACCACCCCGAAATGCGCGTTTCAGCAAGAATGAGTGGCTGGGTATAAACTATTGATAGGTTCGCAATACCAACCAATCTCCTTTCTGGCTAAATTCTAATTGCTTTAATGCACTCATCCCCAACAATATTTCATTGTCCCCAACTGCTGGATTGAGATTAGCATCCACATTAAACAGCTGAATATCGCCAATCGTTAGCTGTTCTATACTAGTTTGGGCCACCTGAATTCGACCATTGGCAGTATTAACACTGTATTTTCTGCCTGCCTGCAATTTTAGTTGTTCAGCTAAATGATAAGGAATTGAGACGTCAGTGGCGCCGGTATCCAGAAAAAATATAACCGGTTGACCATTGATTGAACCGCCTGTTACATAGTGGCCATAACGGTTTTGTTTTAATTTCACCTCTATCATTTCGCCACTTTGCACAGAAACAGGTCTAGCATTGGGATTGAATTGACTCGCTAGTTGGTCATCAAACATCACTGTTAATAAACCCAAGCCTGCAACCCAAGCCATTATTAACATCCATTTCCCAATTTTACCTTGTTGATCTGCTGACATAGCGTTCCGTTTAATTTTGACGTCGACTTTTGACATTTCAAATTCAATAATACCAATCAAACAAAAATTTAATAGGCTTGATTGGTTTGCTTAGTAATATAGGTATTCGTAAACACGTATTAAACAATGCTGAGTATGTGCACTCTGCACATTTTAATCTGCGCCCTGATCCAAATGAAATATCTTTGCTGGT
>JBLHNW010000358.1:0-4321 GCA_047622205.1 Paraglaciecola sp. | reverse complement strand
AACCTGATGCCAGATCTGGATAAATTGACGCGATACATTCGTGAAAGTGCCAACGAACTTGAGGAGGCAGTGCAACAAAAAATGAAAGAAACTGCTGCCCTCAAAAAATTATTAGAGCAAGATTAACTCGTTTTTTAGGAAGTATTATGAGTAGAGAAATGCCGATTTTAAAGTCACCAAAACCATCTCTGGTGCATATGTTTGCCGAAGGTAGAAGCATACTTGAACTGGGCGTGACCAGTATATTTATGCCGTTTTTGTTACGTGCGCCCAAAGGCGACAACCATCCCGTCATGGTGCTACCAGGTTTCTTGGCTAGTGACATTAGTACGAAACCCATTCGCGCGTTTTTAAAATTGAAAGGATATCAAACTTACGGTTGGGGTCTTGGACGTAACCTGGGTACCGAAATCGTCGGTGGAGAAAATGTCATAAGTGACGCACTCCTCAATCGAGTGATAGAACTGTCGGTCAAACATGACGAAAAAGTGAGTTTAGTAGGTTGGAGTCTGGGCGGTATTTTAGCCAGGGAAGTTGCCCGTCTATTGCCGAATCATGTGCGTCAAGTCATTACCCTTGGCAGCCCGTTTAATGGACCTGATGGCTCTACACCGTTAGCATCTAAGCTGTTTGACATGATTAATGGAGATATTGTAGATAGTAATCCCCAAGTGATGTTGAACATGCTAACGCCGCCACCAGTGCCGACTTCTGCGATATATTCTCGTACTGACGGGGTGGCACATTGGCAGGCCTGCATGAACCGAGGAATTGATCTTTCTGAGCAAGCGGAGAATATTGAAGTGAGAGGCAGTCATTTGGGGCTAGGGCATAACCATCAGGTGATTTGGATTGTAGCTAATCGCTTGGCGCAAATTGAAGGCCTATGGCAGCCTTATGTGCAAAAAGCCCAGGGAAGTTTTGCCTCTGATGCCGAGCAAGTCGGAGCACCGTCTTAATGACTAATATTATTGAGCATCATGCAGCCCAGCGAGTCAGTGCCAATGGTTTGCAGATTACCTATGACAGTTTTGGTGATCCCGCTGATCCGGCCATGATATTAATTATGGGGCTGGGCACTCAGATGATCCACTGGAGCGAAGAGTTCTGCCAATTATTGGCCAGTAACAAGTTCAGGGTCATACGTTTCGATAATCGTGATATTGGCAAAAGTACATGGCTTAAAGACTATCCAGTGCCGAGTCTACTCGATTTTATAGGAAACAGTTTGTTTAGTAGGAAAATGAATGCGCCCTACTTACTTGATGATATGGCAGACGATACGTTGGCATTGATGGATGTGTTGAAGGTTGATAAAGCCCATCTTGTTGGCGCATCAATGGGCGGGATGATCGCCCAAAGCATAGCACTGAAAGCTCCCGGGAGAGTAAGCAGTCTCACCTCTATTATGTCTACTACGGGCAATCGTTCTTTGCCAAAAGCAAAAAAAAGAGTAAGTGCAAAGTTGCTTAAACCAGGTGCTAAAGAGATTGAGCAATATGTTGAACAGAGCTTGGGGGTATGGAAAATGTTACATGGTGAACACTTCTCTTTTGACCTGGAACGCATTGAAACGGTGATACGGGATTCGCGAAATAGGGGTTTTCACCCTGCGGGGGTTGCTCGTCAACTAAGTGCAATAATTGATTCCCCTGATAGAACTTTGGGTTTGCAGGAACTACAAGTACCCAGTTTAATTATTCACGGTGATCAGGATCCTTTAGTTCCTGTGGAGTGTGGGATTGCCACTGCGGCAGCGATTCCTGGTGCAACATTAAAAATATTAGAGGGAATGGGACATACCTTGCCATTTCAATTATGGCCACAAATTGTTAAAGACATTACCACACTAGCTAAAGCAGTATAGATACTGCTGACACCTCAAAATACGTGTGTGAGCGGGAATGGAGAGCCATTTAGGCGGGCGATTGTTTGCAGGGACCCTAAGTTTAAAAGCAAGAGGGTCTAAGACAAAAACCGACAACGCCGTATAAATGGTGTTACAACCCGCACAGGTATATACCCAATACCATTGGAATTGCATGTCGGCGGCAAATGAATGAGACCCCATGAACTTAGTCCACTAAGTGAATGGGGCGAATAAGTGTAGCCAACAAACATGCAGTTTCAAGGATGACGGGTATAGTAGGGTAACTCTACTGCAGGCGACCCAGCAATCCATTTACACCACGAACAAACCACCTCGGGTAATGTGTTGCCCATTGTACTAAGAGTTTGTTCGCCAACTTATCCAAAAACACTACATCACCCTTCATGCACGCTTTATACGCATCTGCAGCGAGTATCATAGGATCTGCTTTGAGGAATTTCGGGATATATTTTTCCAGACCCTCAGCATGGCTAAGCATCTTGGTTTCGGTCATGCCCGGACAAACACAGGTAACTGTTACGCCTGTTCCTCGCAGCTCTTCAGCGATCCCTTCAGAAAACGACAAAACAAAAGCCTTACTTGCCCCGTAGGCTGCAAAATTTGGGGTGGGCATAAAGCTAGCGATTGAACCAACATTTAAAATTTTTCCTCTACCGCGACTAATCATAGGTCCAATAAATTGATAGGTCATATTCACTAGACTTTGAATGTTCAATTGAATCAAGCGGTTTAATCCCTCGATGTCACACTCATGCAATTTTTCTACTTGCATCATACCCGCGTTATTGACCAGTACATCAATTTCAATTCCCTCGCCAGCAATGTCTTCAAATAGCGATTGTGCTGCGCCAACGGGAATAAGATCCGCCGCAAATACGTGCGCTTCAATCGCATATCTTTCTTTTAATTCAGAGGCAAGCTCCGCCAATTTACTGGCATTTCTCGCAACAAGTACTAAATCGTGGCCGTTCTTCGCAAACGTCTCGGCAAAACTGCGGCCTATACCTTCAGATGCGCCTGTTACCATAACTGTTTTATATTTTTGCATTACCTGTTCTCCTTGTTACCCTATTGCTGATTAGGGATATTTTTTAGTTTGTCACTTTAAAAACGTCTGTGTGGCCTAGGGGCAATCATGTTCATTATTAAGTAAACTGCCTTGAATAGGTTTACTTTTGCTTGGTGATTTTTCTTTTTTAGTTAACATTGCACGTTTCTTGCGAACACCACAGGCTCGAACAATTTTACTCTTAACTTCCAAATCCAGATTAATCCAATGTAGTCTTTCATCACGAGAGCGGAAACACCCCAGACAATAACCAGTGTTACCAGATTGGCAAACCCCTATACAGGGGCTTGCGATGTCAAAAAATTCAAGCTGTTGCATTGTTGACCGAGAAACTCACATAAAATCAAACTTACTGATCCTTAAAGTGTACGCCGGGATTGCTTGAATTGGTATATGCCGCGTTTGAAGTACGGCTTAATAAGTAAAAAGTACAACAACAAAATGCCACTAACAGTAAAAAACAGGGAAAACGCGGCTGCTGCTATTAATAATGGATGGTTGAAATCATCTCGGGTCTCGTAGTCAATGATGTGTAGCATCCAGAAAAAGTCGTAAAATCGCTATAAGTCACTGCGCACTGAATGTATTTCACCCGAGAGTGGATTTAAGTAAAAAGTGGTATGGATCCAATTATCAAAACTTACCCGGTAGAGAGGGGCGGACCGATGGCGAACTTCAAAAGGTGGGGTTTGGATGAGAGCGATCTGCTCGACGGTGTCTGTGCCTGTGAAACGAGTTTTGGCGATCTGTTCTATTTGCTCTGGACTCAATGCCTTCAATATAAAACCCAGACGGTGGCTTTAAGAACCATCTGCTCGAGTCGGATTTTCCATTCCAATTTTTGCCATGCGGCTATATTAATGTTCGCTGTCGTAGAGTTTTGTTGTACAGCTGTTGTCTTTTTTTCGGGCATTAACAGATGTTTTCCTCGAACCATTTCGATTGGTATTGCGTTCATCACCAAACCACCGCTAATCCACAGCAATACTTGTATACCCACAATGAGACCTAACCACTTGTGGGTTTTTCGCCATAACTTCAATCTAGATGCCTCTACTGCATGCCCAATGCTTTTACGATAACAAGAGAGGAGGGAAAACTAAACGCAATTCTATTCTGACAGCTAAATTTGTATATCTATCTCCAAGTTGCTGCAAAACAGATCGTTCAGCATCAATTCAAATTTGTTTACAATTAAAATTTCAGTTAGTACCTGATTGACTTTATAATGTTGGCTCTCAATATATTTTGTTATTAAAACTTTGATGGAATTATAGCCAAACAACTATGCATGAGTTATTTCTTATTGTCAGCGGTATCGCGATTGGTTCAATACTGTTAATTATCTTTAAATTGATTAC
>JBLHNW010000357.1:0-4333 GCA_047622205.1 Paraglaciecola sp. | reverse complement strand
CCAAGCAAACAAAAAAGTTAGCATTAATTTAACGCCCGTTTCAAAAAACCTCTTTAGTTTTAGTTATCCAGGCGTTGACGGTGAAGTGGTGAATGGCCAAATTAGTTACCCAGCAACGAAAACTGAAAAATATCCGGTGATGATTGGCATCCATGCTATGGGACGCAGCTTTCCTAGATGGTGGAATGAAAGTTATAAAGGAAACCCAACGGTCACTCAAGTTAATAAACTAAGCAAATTTGCTGATGATAAAGGTTATGTAGTGATTGCTATAGACGCAAGAAATCATGGCAGTCGAAAAATCAAAGGTAAAGAATTACCTGCTGTGATGAGTCAACTTAGCCAAGGAAAACCCGCACTGTATGAAGCGATGATAAAAGACACTGTGATTGACCATCGTTTGCTACTCGATTGGATCGAAGGGCAGAAAGACTTAGATCAAAACAACATTCGGGTTGCTGGATATAGCATGGGAGCGCAAGTGAGTTTGCTTCTCGCCTCAGTTGATCAGCGTATTAAACATGTCTTGGCAATAGTGCCTCCGTTTGTAAAACATAAGCTACCGCATATCTCGCCAGTAAGTGCAGTGCCATTATTGAACAAAACGCCGGTATTGCTTGTTACAGCCAATAAAGATCAATATTCAACTGAAGATCAAAATCAGCAATTATTTAGTGCCATATCCAGTGAAAGCAAAATTCACATGATATTTAACTCTGACCATTTGTTGCCGAGTAATTACGTCAATTCATTGGTTTATTGGTTTTAACTTTGGGTCTCATTTTATATTTAATGGGTAGGCATAATGGTTAATTGTTGCCTGGTAATTTACTTTTTGAAGCCTCAATAGGAGAACACATGTCATTAACTATTCAACTAAATAATATTGGCCACGACTTTCAAGATAAAGATAATAAAATTCATCTGTTTGACGACTTATCTTTTACCTTAGCGGCTAATACTATTACAGCCATTAGTGGTGCTTCGGGCTCAGGTAAATCAACTTTGTTGGCCATTTTGGCTGGCTTACTGCAACCCATTAGTGGAGAGGTTTTTTATAACGATCATAGTGTTGGAGAAGGTGTTGAAAAAGGTGCCAATAAAAGCGCAATAAACAGTAAAAACATAAATCGCTTCACCAGTTTTATTTTTCAACAATTTCATTTGCTGAGTGAATTGGACGCCCTTAACAACGTGGCTTTACCTTTGCGTTTAAAAGGACATGCCGATGCTTTTGAGCAAGCTGAAGAATGGCTGGTTCGAGTCGGTTTGAAAGATCGAATACACCATTCAAGTGCTCGCCTTAGTGGAGGTGAACAGCAACGTGTTGCTATAGCGCGAGCTTTTGTGAGTAAGCCAAAAATAATTTTTGCTGATGAACCAACTGGGAGCTTGGATGAAAATACAGCGCAATATATAGCCCAATTAATGCGTGAGTGTTGTCATGAACATGCTTGTTCTATGGTGGTAGTCACTCATAACCCAGAGTTGTTTTATTTTGCCAATAGCAACTATCGATTAGGTCATGGGCGCATGGAGCTGTTGGCGTGACATTATTTAATATGGCGTGGCAGCGGTTTATTCAACAGTTTAAAGCAAGAGAAAACACGCTTTGGCTGGTAACCATTTTTTCATTAATGTTCTATTTGCTGATTGCCGCTTTTGCTAGCAGTTCCATTCAAAACTATCTGCAAATTAATTTACAGCAAATGATGGGGGCCAGCACATTGGTCAGTAGTGATGTGGTGGTATCTGATGATGTTGAGCAACAACTTCAGCAATATTCCACTAACTTGGTGCGTACTCAGCAATTCCGTCTGACATTAACAAATAAAACCCATTGGCAGTCTGTTGATGTTAAAGCGGTTGACCAACATTATCCCTTACAAGGAAAAGTGACTATCGCCAATTCTCTAGGCGCGCCAGAGATACAAGTGGCTAATGGCCCAGCAAAAGGAGAAATTTGGCTCGATACCCGCGCAATAGTAAGCCTTGGGGTAAAAGTAGGCGATAAAATTCAACTAGGTGCACAGTCTCTTAACGTATCGGGAGTGTTGTTATTAGAGCCTGATCTATTATTGGAAAGCCACACGGTTAATATGCGGGCAATGATGCATTTGCAGGACAGTGGTTTGTTAGAGCAAGTTAAAAAACGGCAATATCGTTATTTACTCGAAAACTCCAATCAACAACAAAATGAACTGGCCACAAAATTTAAGAAAGATTATCCCCATATTGACGTATTGACTAGTGCCAGCGGTAACCATCCTTTATCTGCATTATGGTTTCGGATCTATAATTTTATTGGTTTGTCGTCGATTTTACTTTTTTTATTGGGAATACTGGCAATTGATTTAACCCGACGAAAGTTAGTTCAAAAAGAAAAGCACTTTGTAGCTGTCGCTAGTAGCTGTGGTATGTCGAGAAGCCAAGGTTTAATCATCAGTATGCTTGTCTATCTTATCGGTGTTCTATTTATGCTTGCTTTAGGGATAATTGCGGCTGTTGCTTGCGAAGCAGTTGTTATGCAAACACTTCAGATGTTTTTTCCGGAGATACAATCTAACTGGCAACTTGTTGACCTCATAAAAGTATCACTCATTTGTTTAATTATATTAACGCTTAATCAATTACCTTCATGGTTTGCAATAATGAAAGTAGAAGTGATTGAATTATTAAACAATAAGGACATTACGCCTACATTATCTGTAGATCGTATTTTGTTCCCCGTGTTGAGCCTTTTGACATTAGTTTATTTTTATTCTGATAATTTACTATTAACCGGTTCCCTGCTGGCGGCGCTGGGTTTTTGTTTATTACTGCTCGTTGTTCTTACCTGGTTATTTTTATCATTTGGTGAAGTTTTAGTGCCGAAAAGCTTTGGCTTACTTTCGTTTAGTATCTATCTAATGCGCAAACGTCTATTTGTAAAATCAAGTCAGATAATCGGCATTGGCTTAAGCCTGACCTTATTTATTGTCTCCAACCAAATCAGTGACAATTTTCTTGGGGTACTAGAAGATATCTCAATTAAAAACTCTGGGAATTTAATTATCTCTCAGGCAGATCAAGATGATGTTCAGGCTATCGAGCGTTGGGCAAAGAAAACCAACAGTGAGCTTAAACCGTTTCGTCAGTTTTCTTATGGCAAACTGACTCAGATCAACCGCATTAATGCCGCCGAACATATTACTCAACCAAGTGAATCATCAGCAAAGTTAAATTCTTCCATTCGCTTGTCATGGAGTAATGATGTACCCGTAAACAATGAAATTATTTCTGGTCGATGGCAAGCGATACATCAAGGTGAATTCTTAAATATTTCAGTGGAAGATGAAGTGGCAGAAGACCTTAATATAAAGTTAGGTGATCTCGTCACTATTAATATAGAAAATCAAAATCATCACTTTCAGGTTAATTCAGTGCATGCATTTGTGCCGGGAGGAAGTCCGGTCACGTTTTGGTTTCAGTTACCCATAAATGATGCGACTCAACAAACTTTTATGGAAGCGCCATTATCAATGGGGGGCGCAGATTTACCTGAAAGCGCTTGGGCAAATTTAGCTGAACTATGGGAAGAACGACCCTCTTTAAAAATGGTGCCATTAAAGGCGGTTGCTGAAAAGGTAGGTAATCTTATTGATATTGGCACCGGGGTAATTTTAATCTTTGGTTCTTTTATCGCGTTAATGTCATCTCTTGTTATTTTCTCGGCAATATCAAACTCGGTAGAAAATGATAAAAAGCGCAATGGCCTTATCCTGAGTTTTGGCTTAACTAAAGTCCATTGTATTAAAGTCATTTGTTTAGAATGGATGATTACTGCAGTTATTGTTACTACGGGCGCCGTATTTGCTAGCTGGCTCGCATTAATGTTGGTCTACCAAGTCCAATTTTCTATCGAGTATAAGACAGATTTTGTCACGATATTGACTCTCTTGACTGAAAATATATTGGGCTTAACTATATTAGGTTTGACCCTTAGTTATGCAAGTTTACAAGTCGGTACATTAGATTTACTCAATCAAACTCCAAGCAACAACCGTCAAGTTTCTACTTTTTCCTTAGCGCACCTATCAGCGATGTTTAGGCAGGTTAAAAAGCAATTATTTATGAATAAGGAGTCAAAATAGTGGCTTGTCAAGGCTCTAAACATAACGTTCAGTATTCTCTTGTTGCTAGAGTCGCTATAGCGTTAAGCCTATCGATGTTTACTATTGTGCAGGTTCATGCAACAGATTTAATATTGTCTCAACCTTCAACAGGCGATGTGGTGGCATATAACAATAATTCTTTTCTGGTTAGTGGCCTGTCCCATGAGCAACCTCAGCTT
>JBLHNW010000356.1:0-4354 GCA_047622205.1 Paraglaciecola sp. | reverse complement strand
GGGCATGGCAGCATAGAGGCAATTAACGATGGTAGTTTGACTGCCGAAGATCGCAAAATACTGCAATATCATGTGCCGGGGATAAATATTTCTGAAGCCAGTGATGTTGATACCGGTACATGTCCCACCTATATATCCTGGAAGCGCTTGTGTAGAGTGGTTGAATTAGTAAAGCACAGTTTTGTTGTGCAGTTGGACTCAGACATTGTTACTACGAACCCGCTCCACGATATCCATAGTAAAATAGAAAATAATGAGGGGTTTCTGATTGGTTGTTGGCGCTGGCCGCCGGTTTCAACCAAGTTTTTGAAGCGAATAGTTGATCAGTGGACCAGTACCCATGTGCAGCCTACGGTTGAAAGAGAATTACACGGTATTGAGTATTTTAGCGACGGTACAAACTATATTAGAGGTTGCGCAGGATTTTGTGGATATACCAAAGATTGCATCACCTTTGAAAAACTCCAAGAGTTGTCCGGACAAATAGAAGCGAAGGTAGGGCGCGATAAATGGTCTCAATGGGGTAGCGAACAAACTGCCACTAACTGTGTCATCTCTAAAAGTGCCGGGGCCAGTGTATTACCCTGGCCGAAATATCAAAATTTCATGTTTCCCTTAACCAACGAACCGCAAGAATCAGCTGTGTTGACGCACTTTATTGGCAGTAATAGATTCAAAGATGCAACCTATCGGAAATTGGCTAAACAGGTTATCCAGGACCATAGCTAATTAGATGTGTTGCCTAAAAAAATCAGACTCAATTGGGGTTAAACTGTAGCATATGTTTATTTTTGGTAATCCAATACCGTCAAAATTTGTCGGGAAAACCATGCTAGATTGGTTGTTTTGTCGGCGTCTTGCAGAAGACCCTAAAAATAGTGACGCACAACTACATTTTGTGTATTTTTCCTATCAACCAGACTTTCGATTTCTGCAACTTTCATTGCGATCTTTGATGGCAAATATTCCGTCAGAGGCAATTGCTAGCGTGCATCTGTTTGAGGACCAAAAAGCAATATTTAGCGTTGATGAAATTGCCCAGTTGCAGAGCTTATGTCCACAACTGGTGATGCAGAAAGTGGAAAATTTCTCATGGGCTTCACCTGACTCTACCCATGCAGAAATTGGCTGTTTTAGTAAGGTAGCTGCGAATGCCAAGAGCAACGATATGCTGGTAAAAGTGGATTCCGATATTTTGTTTTTACCCAGTGATAAGATATTACGCTTATTGCGTTCACCGCTTGTGGCGGTAGGTGACGGGCACAATGAGGAATACCGTTTTGCCCAAGGCGGCTTGTATATGATGCGTATGAGCCTGGTCACTGAGCAACTTGAGCAGGTTAGTATGCCGCGCATCCATCAAATAGTCGCTGAAAATGGCTCTAACGGTGAAGATCGGACTTTATCCAGCATACTTAAGCAAAATGGCAATCCTTTTCAATTCACCCGTTTGATGCTCTTTCCGTCTGAATATTCGAAAATAGAGCGCTTAAGTGCTTTCAATAAATGGGATTTTTGTGCCGCGCACTTTGTTAAAGACAAAGATAAAATGGCCAGATACATAGAACGCTACAAACACTAAGACTTGAGACAAAGCATGAGATACGAATTTATCCAGTTAGCCGAACATATTCTAAACGTCAGTAAAGGCAAGAAAGTTTATCTTTTTGTCAGCCCGGGAAACTGGGGCGATGCGTTGATCCGCTACGGTACAATCTGCTTTTTAAAACATTTCCGTATTCCGTTTGAAGAGTTGTACATCAATGACAACATCGGCGACAAATTAAAGTGGGTTAAGGCAGGTTTCACCAATAGTGTTTTATTAGTTATGGGTGGTGGTGCTTGGGCGCCTCATTACACATATTTAGCCCCTACGGTGAAAAAGATTCAGGGCAAATATGACTTTAAACATATTGTGGTTATGCCTTCGACCTATGCCGATAAGTATGAAATCGATAACTGTACTTTTTTCAGACGGGATAAAGCAGAAAGTGCCAGCAATATGCCGGGCACACCTTTCTGTCATGATTTAGCCTTTTTCATTGGTGATCTGGGAATACAAGCCAGTGATGAACACAAGGTCGCTCATTGTTTTCGAAAAGATGGCGAATCTAGTAAGCAACACACCATGTTGGAAACTAATTTTGATCTAAGTGGTGAAGGTACTCATTTGTCTGATGTGTTTGGTTTCTTTGACTATATTGCGGGGCATTCTGTTATTCACACCGACAGGTTACACATAGCAATAGGAAGCTGTTTATTGGGCAAAGAAGTTCATATGTATCCAGGCCGCTATTTTAAAAACCGCGCAATCTTTGATGCCAGCATTACGGGCTACTTTGAAAATGTGCATCTGCACGACGTATTTACCGGTGAATAGGTCGCTATTTTGAAGTCGACTGTGGTCGTGCAATGTTAAAAAACAGTGCGATGTTATTTGCCGGGCGTATTAGTGCCCGCTTTTTAGGTTTATTGAGCACAATAGTAGTGGCGCGTATCCTGGTTCCGGAAGATTATGGGATCATTGCTGCCTGTATGATAGTGCAGGATTTTGCCGCACGAATTCAAAAATTAGGCATCGATCAAAACATTATTAGTAAGTCGACAGTAGACAATGAATTTTTGTCATCTTCATTTTTACTAAAATTTTTACTTAGCGCACTCTCCTCGTTATTAGTATTTTCTTTTGCTGGACAAGCTGCTTTCTACCTTGAAAACCCAGAGGTTGAACCCTTACTACAATTGGTATGTTGGTCGTTTATGATCCAGGGTTTATGTAATCTGAATTTAATTACTGAAGCAAAAAAACAGAACTTTAAACCAGAAATATTCACCATGTTGTGTGCCAAAATCGTCAGTGTCACCGTCACTCTGGTACTCGCGAAGCTGCTAAACAATTATTGGGCCCTCGCAATAGGTATGATTACAGCTGATGTTGCCTACGTGTTTTTTAGTTATATCTTCACTAAGGCGTATTTGCCAAAGTGGGCCAGTTGGACACAAATTAAAGAAATAATGGGTTTTTCCAAATGGATATTTTTACATCAAAATGTGGACTTCTTTAACGCAAAAATATTTCAATTAGCAGTCGTAAAACTGTTCGATGTGAAATTTCTGGGTTATTTCTCACTTGGCACTAACCTGGCGAATATTTATGTCTCAGAAGTCAGCGCTGCGGTAGACAAGTCAAACTTGTCCCACCTTTCAAATAGCATCCAAGAGGATAAAAACAACAGTCGCTTGTTATTAGATAATATGGCTTACGTTTTTGATATTAAGCACATTGTTATTATCCCTGCATATGTCTGTGTTGCGGCTTATCCACATTTATTTATAGGCCTTTTATTAGGTGAACAGTGGTTGGAAATGGCGCCGTTTTTAAGTGCATTTGCTATCAGCTTGAGTGTTGTCGCCTATAACCAAAGTTTGGTTGCGATTCTGATCAGTCTGCGCCAGCCAAAAAGAGTGTTCAATACAGTCATTGTGCAGCTAACGTTTCGTTGCATGGTGGTCGCATTGGCATATTACTATTCATCCGTTTTGTTTTTAGCCTATGCGGGTATTTTCGTTAGTTTGGTCGGATCCCTGTGTCTGTATCGCTTTGTTATGCAAAACGTCGACCTTGATGATAACAAAACCTTTTTGCTAAGCACTTTTTATCAGCTGGTAAAAGTAGTGGTTTGCTTGAGTTTTGTATATATCACGAAGTCAGATGGTTGGTTGGGTATGTGTGTCTTAATAGTGGTTTTGGTTGCTCTTACGCTTATGGAAAATAAGGTTTTTGCCAGCCAAGCCTATAGTGACATGTTCAGAGGAATAAGCGCTAAAGTTAGACAATATGTCGGTAGCCAGAATTAGTTACTGTGGGCTCTGCATTAATTTAGTAAATGGGTAGATGGAAATTTTAAGATGAACATAATACACAAACAAATTTTCGGGAAAAAAGGGAAAAGATAGGGTGTTGAAGACGCTTATAATAATAATGATGGTAACGCTAATACTACTAGGTATTGGCTCAACCGCGGCCGTCTTTGGTATTATGCGCATTTATCAGGTGACGTTTTATGAGGCCGTAAATAAGGGTGCAGTGAAACTGGGTTTAGTTGAAAAAGATCAACGAGTGCTCGAATATGCGGAAAAACATGTTGGGCAATTTCAAGTGACGCCGCCGCAAGGTAGTCATCCCAGGTTATTACAACAGGAAAATTTGAGTAATTGGTCAGGGCTGGTTAAGGTCCCTTTTATTGAACAGCAAATTTCTGCATTAAGGGTTGTAAAAGCCGGCTTTAAGTTTAAATGTCCAGCTAATAACTTAAGTGATGCCCTTTACTGTTATTACACTGCCCCTTCTCAA
>JBLHNW010000355.1:0-4361 GCA_047622205.1 Paraglaciecola sp. | reverse complement strand
AAATACCACTGATTACGCTCCCTTGCATTCGGCTTTTCCAGAGCAACAACCTTAGCCCCTCGAGGATTAAGGTGTTCCGTGAACCGCTTAATCGTCCCTCCTTTCCCGGCGGCATCTCGCCCTTCAAATATTATAACTATTCGCTGATTGGTATCCTTGACCCAACCCTGCATCTTCAACAATTCAATCTGCAATTCGTGTTTCTGTTGCTCGTAGTCGAAGACACCCATTTTCGTCGAGTAGGGGTAATGTCCGTCTTTATTCCAAGGGATTCGACCATTTTTTGCACTCAGGTCAAATTTGACTTTCTTCTTCCTGCCTTTCTTGGCACGATCATCAGCCTTGGTATTTTTCTCTGCGACATTGCTTAAGCTCATCAACATATCCACCTCCGTAATTTATGGATTTCATTAGCATTTACGTTGAGATACGGGGGAAATACAGGAATTCCCAAGATGATCCTACGCCTGAGCTGATGAGAGCAGGCTCAATCAGCAGGGTAATAGCATAGACCACGATAACTGCATTCGCATTGATAAGGATCAAGAACACATGCTTATACCAATTCCATTAAGTAAATGTGCAGACAAGGGCATTGCTTTATTCTGGTTAGTGGCGTAATCAGCCAATAAACCAGGCAGGCATGACAACGAATTGAAGAAATAAATTTTTCGTATCCCATTGTGATGGGTGTCTCTGCAAATCCGTCATGAAAGGTTTATGATGACATTTGCTAAAAAAAAGGCGTTTGATTGGAATAGAGGAGAATAAAAAGGGCCAGTTATTAACTCCATAAATTACAATGTTCAAAATGAAGCTCAGTAGACCGAGGGTTCGCCTTCAGGTCGCGTTTTAAAACGGCGATGCACCCACATGTATTGGTCAGGTTGCTGCATAATCGCGTGTTCCAGCATACCATTAATAATAGTCGCGTCTGTTACGTCATCTCCAGTAGGAAATGCGGGATCAGGAAGGCTAAAAGTAACGGTGTATTGTTTGGTAATTAGATCGCGCTTGTGGGCAACAAAAACCGGATTGGCCTTGCCCATTCTCATCAGTTTGGCTGTCGCAGTAACGGTTGCAGCGGGAACCCCAAAAAAGGGTGCAAAAACTGAATTGTGGATCCCATGATCTTGATCTGGTGAATACCACACCACACGTCCCTCTCGTAATTTACGTACGATTTCGCGCATGTTAGAACGTTCTAATACATTTTTGAACACCCGTTTTCTGCCTTTAGTGATCACGTATTCAAAAACGGGATCATTATTTTTACGGTATATAGCGTCTATATCGGCCTCCAGATTAACCATCAGTCCGGCCAGATCCAAGTGAGTAAAATGTCCACCAACAAGCAGTACGCCGTTATCCGCATTGGCTTGCTGTAAAAACTCCAGACCTTCAAATTTTACGCGATGTCGTAACGATTCGGGATTTGCCCACCATGCCCAGGCAATTTCAAAAAAACCGATACCGTTGGCGACAAATATGTCCTTGACCAACTGTTCCTGCTCGGGAGCAGATTTCTCCGGGAAACACAGGGCAATATTGGTGGTGGTTATGTGGCGACGACGTTTTAACAATCGATAACTTATTTTGCCAAAAGCAGTACCTGCCAACATTTTTACTTTGAAGGGTAACAACGCAATTATTCTAAGTAGAAAAATGGCAAACCAGCTGGCCCAATGACGTGGATGTAAAAGTGATAATGACATAAATTAGTGGGCCACCCTAAAAATTGTAAATAGCAGTACAGCAAGATTAAAGACTATATCAAAAATGCATATTTTTATGCAGGTCTGTAACTAATATTTCTCCCGCTTGGGCAATATGTTGCTGTCAGGTTTCCAAATTCGGATGAATAGAAAGGCGATGTAACAGCTTAAGCCAAATATGGGATGCAGTTTGCCCACATCCTATCAAAGAGCGAAGCTGAACAGGTTTTTCACCACTCCATGACAGGAGAGCCCGTGTTGACTTGAATGTCATGGGTATAGGTTTCAATAATATTTCCGGACGATTTTATATTGATAATAACTTGGATTAACTAATCGACGCTCGCCACTTTTGCCTGTTGTCTTGCACAAAGTCGATCAGTGCGCTTAATGCTTCCGGCATGACTTTTTCGCCAAAACCAATGCGAAAGTAGTCCTGATAAATCTCGCTTTTCCCTGTAAATACGGAGGCAGGTTTTACAGAAATGCCCGATTCCGCCAATTGTTCGGCAAGTTGTTCGGCGCTTAATGGACCTTTAAATTTCACATAAGCTATGGCGCCTGCATTTGGGCGAACCCATTCAAACAAATCACCATAATCGGCAAAAAAGTCATCGAGTAAAATGAGGTTTTGCCTGATTATTGTTAGCCTATCCTCAAGAATAGTGTCACTGGCGCGTAATGTCATCATTGCTTGAATTTCACTGGCTCGACTGGGACAAGCCGTACCAAAGTATTGCGTGTCGATGAGTTTTTGCTTGAGCTCCATATCTTGTAGTGCCAACCAACCAATGGTTATGCCGCATCCCCCCCACGGTTTCGACATTGTACAAGCACTTATTCCTTTCGCATATAGCTCTGCCATTGCCGGCAGTCGGTCGTTGGCGTCATGCTCTAAGAGCCGATAAACTTCATCGGATAACAGGTACATGTCATTTTTTTCAGCAATATCTTTAAGTTTTCGTTGCAACTGGTGGCTCATCAACGTACCAGCGGGATTAAAGGGCTCGTTGATGACCATATATTTAGTATTTTGCTGAATAGCCGCTGCAACTGCGATCGGGTCAATCTGCCAGTTATCTTTAGGATGCAATTGAATTTGTGTAACTTGGCAGCCCGTATGGATAGGTGCTTGTTGCACAGACTGGTATCCAGGAGTGAAAACGATAGCGTGGTCTTTGTTGTTTAATAGCGCTATTGCGGCGGTTTGCAGTGCCACTTGGCCACCGGCAAATATAAGGATGTTGTCGGCATTAATGTTATCTGCGTAGAGTTTGGCAATCTCTTCTTTAAGATCCAAACTTCCGCCATAGGGGGTATAAGCCAATGAATGATTATTAAATGTGTCTACTATCTCTTGATCACCTCTAGCCAAAGATAGTCTGACCAACTCTTCATTGCTTAGTGGTTCTGCGAACGAATTGGACAAATTATACGGGGTGCCCCGAGTAACTTGTTTATGTTTTTTAGACCAAGGTATCTGGTATGTCATTGTTATTGTCCTAGGCGAGAATATATTTTTCTTCTTCAAGTTTTTTGAGCAAAGCGCGTGCTGGTTTTTGAGATATTAAAATGTATTCATTGTCGGGAAATAATTTGGCGCTGTGAGAGGTCATGGTAATGTTTGTCACAAGGCGCATCGCCATTAGATAATAGATGATCTCGCGTTCTTCATCCGCTATTTTGAACTCGCGATCGTAACCTTCGATGATTTTGCTTGAGGCCATGGCAATATCGTTTTCCCCCAGAAGTGAATAGGCCAGGGCGATGGCAAGGTCATTGATCTGACTAGCCAACTGCATTTCGCCAAAATCAATCAGTCCAGCAATTTTCATTGGCTGATTTGAGGAGACGAGTAGATTCTGTTCATTAGCGTCTCCGTGAATGACCGCTTTGCGTAAATGTGCCAGCTTAGGCAAGATATTTTTTTCGTAAACCGCATAAAGTCGCTCAATACGATCTTTAGCGTCTTCGTCGGTCACTTCAGGAAGATACTTTTTGCAGGCCATTACATTATCAAGTTTCCAAAGTTCGTCAGACCCTTCGGCTACAGTAACTGAATATGTCTGCATAGCTTTGGAAAATTGCCCTAAAAACTTGCCAATATCTTGATAAAGCGCTGGCGTTCTTGGGGTATTGGTGAGCAAATCTCCTTCAAGATACGTTAGCAGGCGTATTGCAAAGCCATCGATATAGGTAATGTTATCCCCTTTTAACGTAGGGACAATACTAGGAAATGCCAGTTTAGGGGCGTGTGTTTTTAAATAGCCCAGAACATCGGTCTGCATTTGCATAAATTCGCGAGACCAGCGTGTATTGGCAATTTTTAGTACATAAGTGGCGGTCGCGGTTTTAATCCGAGCATTTTGATCTTCAAAGGAAACCAAAGGTGATAATTCACCTTCAAGGCCGTAAAGATCTAGCAATATTTTAGCGAGGGATTCGTTGTTAAAATTGGGTACTTGCTCTGACATTATCTGTTCTCTTTTTTATTTGTGGTCAATATATACCCATGCTACCTCAAAATGCGCGTTTCAGCGGGAGTTTAAAACCATTTAGGCAAGATGACTGTTTGTAGGCCTAGTGGGTCTAAGTCAAAAGTAATAACCGCAGCATAAATGGCTTTAAAACCCGCCCGAAGGGGGC
>JBLHNW010000354.1:0-4395 GCA_047622205.1 Paraglaciecola sp. | reverse complement strand
ATTGCAGCTACATTTATTAAGGAAAAATCGAAACCACCACCGCGACTATTGGTGGGGTCATTCACGACCACACCATCAATTAACACCAGCGTAAAGTTTGATTCACCTCCACGAATGGAAACGAAAGAATGCCCCCCTGCATCCCCATTTTGGGATATTTGTACATTGGGTAAGTGGCGTAACAATTGGAGCGTCGACGTGGGCTTTATTTGATCGATTTGCTGGCGGCTCAGGCTGGCCTGTCCAGCAAGAATACCATCGTCGATTCGGCTACCAGAGACAGTAATGATTTCTGTAGCCAAAACTGGCATTGTTAATATCAAACAAGTACTTAAGATAATTTTTTTTACCCACATTAAACCGCTTTTCCTTTATTTTTTTTCGAATAAATTGTACACAAGAAGTTGAGGCAGGCAATATACAGCGATTAATATTAAAAACCATTATTTCAAAATACTAAATTGAGACCAACACTGTGAATTCACGAAAAATCATTAACAATCTGGGGATCATTCTGCTACAACTCGGGCTTATCTATTTAGCCTGCCAGATTGGCTTTCATTTCAGCCGGGAATACGCATTAATTCCCAAATTTGTATTACATCTACCAACTGTATACGTCAGTGCCTCTGATCTCGTATCACTCAGTGGGATTTTTGTAGTCACTTTTGCTGTTCAAGCGATTTTCTCTATGCTGCTAATGGGCAGCCACGCATTTACTGATGCCACTCGTTTTGCGAAGGAATATTTGTTGTTTTTAGTGGCCTACACCACTGCCTCTTTGTACGCGTTCATGGCCACCACCATGAACTACGATCCTCAATTGATTGCGGCAATTGGTGTGTTTGCTACTGTAGCTTACATACTGGCCTATGTTATTTATCAAAGTCTTACAGGCAATAAGTTACTAAATGCATTAGGCGAAAGCATTGCTTCGATGTCCAAGCAACTATTTAGCCTAAAAGGCATTTTAGTCATCGTCTATTTTTTAGTCCCACTTATCTTAGGTGTAGCTTTTACCACTGACAGGGATACCGCCAATCTCGTCACCCAAGTTCGAATTTGGTTTAACCCGATAGATGAATCTGAATGGGCTTTTTCTAATGCATTGCCCGGCCAGGTCTTCGCACAACCCATGTTAGTCAAGCAAGCCCCCGGAGACAGTGACCATTTGTATGTTCTGGAGCGTAACGGACGTATTCTAAAAGTGCCTTACCCTCAAGGTGGTGAACCAGAAGAGATCATTGATATTTATACCAATATGGGCGAGGTTGAAGTAGAAAATGGCGCTTTAGGCTTCGCCTTCCACCCTCAGTTTCACCCTGTCACAAAACCCTATATGTATTTATATTATACCGATACCAGTGGTGAGGGTTTACAGGTTAATCGGCTATCCAGATTCGATTTATCTGCCTCATCAAGCGAGCAACGTAATCTAACAGAAAAAGCTCTTTTACTGATGCGCAGAGGCACATCAGGGTTTCACAATGGCGGTTCAGTGGAATTTGGGGCGGATGGTTATCTATATGTTGGTATTGGTGAAGGTGTGCATGATCCGGAGCATCGGATTTCTTCTCAGGTTCTGCGTGGTGGCATCATTCGTATTGATGTCGACCAAAACCCGGAAACCAGCGCACCTGCAACGTTGCCCTTACTTAACGGTGAAACCGATGGTTATTTTGTTCCCAAAGATAATCCATTTATCGATAATAATAAAATAATGGATGAATATTGGGCTTTGGGCTTGCGCAATCCTTTTAGATTTAGCTTTGATCCACAAACCGGTGATTTGTGGCTCGGGGATGTGGGTTCCACAGTATGGGAAGAAGTAAACAAAATTGAAGCCGGTAAACACTACCAGTTTCCGGAAACTGAAGGCCACACATTAACGGGTGTGCAAGCTTGGGAAGAGCTTGGTCTTGTGGAGCAGGGGCCAGTTTATACTTACGAGCATAACGCCTATGATCGGGCTGTGATTGGCGGCATGGTGTATCGGGGTGAAAAGCATCCTGACTTGCTTGGTCAGTATGTTTTCGCTGATAATTATTCGGCTAAAATATTTGCAATGCCAAGCGATCAGGTACAGGTTCAAGAAGTCGAATTTTTAGCCCGTGCAAACCAATATGCTCAACGTGGTGTAAGTTCAGTTGTGCAATTATCCAACGGCGAAATATTGGTCACCACACTTGGCGCAGCGTCATCACCCACCGGTGAAATACTAGAACTGGTCAAAGCCGCTGATGCAACCAATCTGGTAACCGTTGAAGAAGAAAAAGACGATACCCCAACAGATTATAATGAAAAAGCCACTGCCGCGATGTTTGGCATAAATTGCGCCCGTTGTCATGGTGAATTCGGCGACGGGAAAGGCCCTGATTCAGGCCTGCTGGGTGTGGAAATGCCAGATTTAACATCACCTCTGTTCCACTTTAAACGCTCCAAAGAAGAGGTCAGAGAGGTAATAGTCAAAGGTGGCGCACCCTTGGGTATGAGCCCTATGATGCCTCCATGGGGAGGATTCCTAAAAGAGCAGGAAATTGATCATCTTGTCGAATACATCAGTTCCCTGCCTGATAAACATCACCATCATTAAGCTCAACGCTGAACACATTCAGGCCAATTATTACGATATTTGGCCTGATGTTTCTGGAAAAAACTAACTGTGTCGATTCGAACAAAACTTAACAGCTTATTTCTAGTCATTATTTTGCTGCTGACAATGTTTGTCGGCTATAAAGTATTCGAAGATCCGCAAAGGTTATACCGTCTCAAAACGAAAATGGGATTGTATGACTCAATGCATTCAATTCAGTATCAGTCACTTATTACTATGTATCAGAGAGTGGACAAAAATATTAGCCCTACTTCGGTAGTTTTTATCGGAGATAGTTTGGTCCAGGGCTTAGCGGTAAGTGAAATATGCCCCAATGCAGTCAATTTTGGTATAGGCCACGACACTACTGAGGGGGTATTACAACGACTCCCCCACTATCAATCGATACAAAAAGCAGAAGCTCTGGTCATTGCAGTTGGATTCAATGACTTGAATAAAATAGACAACCTCACATTGTTGGCAAATTTTGACGCCATACTAGAGACAATAGATGACCGTGTTGCGATTTTTATTAGCGCTATCCATCCTGTTGATGAACAACTTGTAAACCATTCACAAATCAGCAACCAACGCATTCAAGCAATAAATTTACAACTAGCAAAAAAAGCCAGCGGTAAAAACAGTATTAACTTTAGTTCAGTCTATGCAAAGCTAAGCAAAAACGGCAAACTGGACAGCCGCTATCATGTTGGCGATGGCATTCATTTAAATAAAGAAGGCAATGCCTTGTGGATCACCCAGTTAAGAGAAGATCTGATGGCCGCCTCAGGTGGAAAAAGTTGTTTTCGTAACAAAGCTGATTAAATATCCACTCCATATAGTTCTTTGCTGGCTTTAACATTTAGAGCAAATGCTCTCCTGATTTGAAAAGCCTCATAAGTAATTATTTTTTCACTGGGATGAGCGCTATTATCGAGACAATTTTAAAAGAAAACATTAACATATTGAAAGTATTGAAAACTTTTATGGAAGATCAAAGTGTTATTTAATTCTGTCGAGTTTATTTTTGTATTTTTGCCATTTTGCTTGCTGCTATTTTTCTATCTTGCAAAACATTGGGGAAATGAAGCAGCCATCTTCGGACTAGTCGCTTGTTCGCTTATTTTTTATGGTTGGTGGAATCCTAAGTATCTAGTTTTGCTAATGACATCGATGATATTTAATTACCATGTAGGCTCTCTACTCAGTCGAAATAGGAATAAAAAACTCCTTACAATCAGCATAGCACTAAACTTATTAAGCATAGGCTATTTCAAATACGCAGGATTTATCTTATTTAATATCAATACCCTATCAGGAGAAAATTGGAATTTAGGGACTATTATTCTGCCACTGGCTATTTCCTTCTTTACCTTTCAGCAAATTTCTTACCTTGTAGACTCTTACCGTGGAATTACCAAAGAATATAGTTTTTTACACTATGCATTATTTGTTTCTTTTTTCCCTCAGCTTATCGCGGGTCCAATAGTCCATCATAAGGAGATGTTACCGCAGTTTTCTCGTGCTCAGAGTTATCAGATCAATAGTCTTGATATAAAAATAGGCCTAAGTATTTTCGCGATAGGTTTGTTTAAGAAAACGGTATTAGCAGATGGTGTCGCTGTTTATGCAACACCAATTTTTTTATCTGCTGATAGCGGCAATAACATAGATTTTTTTATGGCCTGGGGGGGGGCATTGGCCTACACCTTCCAACTCTATTTCGATTTTTCTGGATATTCAGATATGGCAATAGGTTTGGCTCGTCTTTTCGGTATTGTTTTACCACTGAATTTTTACTC
>JBLHNW010000353.1:0-4403 GCA_047622205.1 Paraglaciecola sp. | reverse complement strand
TGACGGATAAAAATCGTTCCGGAGAAATGCTCAGGATCACGCTATCGGGTAAACGTAAAAATGCCGAAAAGGGAGTATTATTGGCACTTCTCAGAATTTGATAAGCTTGCCACTCGTCACCCTGATAATCTGCGCAGAAACGCTGGGCCAAATTAACTTGATAGCAATCACCGGCGCGCAAATATTCCTTTATTTTGGCGATGTTGCCTTGGTATTCAATCTCAAGCATATTTTTCTGCCAGTCGCCAATGAGTGAAAATTGTGGCTGAACAGCAGGTGTTGCGAGCAAGATATTCTGCAAATATTCCACACTCGGTGCAGAGTCTGGTTCCTGAGCGCATAAGTAAAAGGTCTTCGTGTGGTTATCTTTAATGACCGACCAATTATAAATGCCTACAGCCATATCAGCGCTTAAGTATGGCTCTTGTTGGGGAGCGGGTAAAAACTCGAATCGTCGACCTAAATCATAGCCAAAATATCCTAGGGCACCGATGACAAACGGCAGTTCACAATCACCAGGTATGTTTTGTTGATCCTCAGGCAGAGTTTGGTCCAATAAATTTTGTAATAAAGAGAGTGGATTCTCAGTACTTACAGAAGTGTCATTAGTTGATTGACACCAAATAGTACTTAATTCTCCGTGTGTTTGAATCGTCGCAATCGGCTGGGTAACCATTATGTCGTAGCGGCCGTCTTGATGGTTGCTAGCGGATGAGTCGAGTAACATTGCCCAGGGTTGATCCGCGAAATGCTGAAATAATTCGGCCAGCTCAAGCTGCGAATCTATGTTCAGTTGGACGATACTAACTGGCTTGTGGATCTTTTGTTTCATGAAAATTATATTTTGATTTTTGTTTTTGGGCCGATTGATGAAAAGTCTGTTCATTTGTCGTGGAGCAAACTCCCTACGCAGGTTATTATATCGTAATTCAGGCGTCGCAAGATTACTTTCCCAATATAAATTTAAGAGGCATTTATGGCTGTTATCCGTCAGCAAGATTTTATCGATAGTATTGAAGACTCACTACAATTTATCTCTTATTACCATCCATTAGATTACATAAAGGCAGTTGAAAAAGCTTATCACAAAGAACAAAGTCAGGCGGCCAAAGACGCCATGGCACAAATTCTAATTAATTCGCGAATGTCAGCCGAAGGTAAGAGACCATTGTGCCAGGATACCGGTATTGTGACCTGTTTTGTCAAGCTGGGTATGGCTGTGCAATGGGATAAAACGGATATGACGGTGCAGGAAATGGTCGATGAAGGGACGCGCAGAGCTTATTTGAATCCGGACAACCCCTTACGCGCTTCAATTGTGTCAGATCCAGCTGGCAACCGTAAGAATACCAAAGACAATACACCTGCTGTCGTTCATATCGATACAGTTGCAGGGAATAAGATAGAAATAATGATCGCTGCAAAAGGTGGCGGCTCTGAGAATAAGTCTAAAATGGTGATGTTAAATCCTAACGACAGCATCGCCGACTGGGTAGTTAAAACCTTACCTACAATGGGCGCAGGTTGGTGTCCGCCTGGTATGTTGGGTATAGGTATAGGTGGCACTGCTGAAAAAGCAGCGGTTTTGGCTAAAGAAAGCTTAATGGATCCTGTCAACATTCAAGAGTTGATGGACAGGGGCGCTCAAAGCACCGAAGAAAAGTTACGTTTAGATATCTTTAAAAAAGTCAACGATCTGGGCATTGGCGCACAAGGTTTAGGCGGTTTAACCACAGTAGTCGACATTAAAATAAAATCCGTGCCTACTCATGCCGCATCATTGCCCATAGCTATGATCCCCAATTGCGCGGCCACTCGCCATGCACATTTTTACCTGGATGGTTCTGGGGCAGCTGAATTTAGTCCTCCGAAGTTAGAAGATTGGCCAAAAGTCACTTGGGAAGTCGGTAAAGACACTCGTCGAGTAAATTTAGACACGGTGACTAAACAAGACATTTTAGAATGGAAAGTGGGAGAAACAGTGTTACTTTCTGGCAAAATGTTGACTGGCCGCGATGCCGCACATAAACGTATTCAAACTATGTTGGACAGTGGTCAAGGTTTGCCAGAAGGAGTCGATTTACGGAATCGTTTTATCTACTATGTAGGGCCGGTAGATGCCGTGGGTGATGAAGTTGTCGGGCCCGCAGGTCCAACAACCGCAACTCGTATGGATAAATTTACCGATATGATGTTGGAAAAGACCGGTCTTATTGGCATGATCGGTAAGGCCGAGCGCGGACCTGCCACAGTAGCCAGCATTGCCAGGCATAACGCAGTTTATTTAATGGCCGTGGGCGGCGCTGCTTATCTGGTATCCAAAGCAATTAAAAAATCCCGAGTGGTGGCATTTGAAGATTTGGGAATGGAAGCGATATATGAATTCGAAGTTGAAGATATGCCAGTGACAGTGGCTGTCGATAGCTCAGGAGCCAATGCCCATGAAACCGGGCCAGCTATCTGGAAACTCAAAATTGCGGAAATGAATACCACACTTAAAAGTTGATTGAGATACCCATACTACCTCAAAATGACGAACGCTCAGTTTGAGGAAGTATGAGTATAATCACCAAGGCGCTTGATCCGCTAAGTGCCTTTTCTCTAAGCCTTTTTATTAACAAGTTATAATAACTAAATGATCGAATTTATCACTGCACAATTTACCGATCCCAGAATCATCGCAGTATTATTATCTGCGTTATTTATAGGCATGGTGCTGGGCGTTGTTTTTAGTAAAATTAGGTCGGCGAAACACACTGCACAATTAGCAGCTCAACTTACGGAAAGCTTCTTGCAGAAAGAAGGTTTTTTGCAACAACAGCTAAGTGACAGCAAAATCACACTACAAAATAATGTCAGTGAATTGTTGCATATGCGCGCACAGGAATTGGAAACCGAAAATAAGTTGGGACAATTAAGCCAGCAGGTTGAACGTATTCCAAAAATTGAACAAGACTCTCTGCAATGGCGACATCAATACCAGCAAAGCCAGCAACTTATTGCCGACTTGCGCACTCAGACTGCGCGCTTTGAACAAGAACAGCTTGCCAGTCACGATAAATTAGCGCTGCTGGAATCCGCTGAAATACGTTTACAACAGCAGTTTGAAAACCTTGCCAACAAAATATTCGAACAAAAGAACGAAAATTTCAAGGTGTCCAGTAAAGCGGGTCTGGATGCTTTACTTAATCCTCTTAAAGATCAAATTGAAGGGTTTAAAAAGCAGGTGACCGAGCAGTATGTTAAAGAAGGTCAGGAACGAGCCTCTTTAAAAACTGAAATAATCGGTCTGAAAGAATTAAATCAACAAATTACCCACGAGGCGGCGGCACTGACCAAAGCCCTAAAAGGTGACAATAAAAAGCAGGGAAATTGGGGGGAAGTCGTTCTTGAACGGATCTTAAAGGAATCGGGTCTACGTGAAGGGCACGAGTTTGATACCCAGGTGTCGCTTAAAAACGAAGCGGGCAAGAGTTACCAGCCAGATGTTGTGGTGCATTTACCTAATGATAAAGATGTGGTTGTGGATTCAAAAGTTTCTCTGGCGGCGTATGAGCGTTATTTTAATGAGCAGGAAGATGAGCAGGTTAGGCTGCTTCATCTCAACGAACATGTCGCCTCATTGCGCAGTCACATTAAGGATTTGGGCAAGAAAGACTATCAGAACTTAAAAGGGATTCGCACCCTTGATTATGTGTTGATGTTTATCCCGATTGAACCTGCTTTTCTGCTTGCTGCTGAACACTCCCCGGAATTAATCAAGTTAGCCTTCGATAACAATATTATGTTGGTTAGCCCCACCAACTTATTGGTGGCATTGCGCACCATCAACAACATTTGGCAATATGAATATCAAAATCAAAATGCCCAAAGAATTGCGGATAATGCTGGCAAGTTATATGACAAATTTCATGGTTTTGTTACGGACATGGATAAAGTAGGAAAAGCAATTGACTCTACTCAGAAGAACTTCGACGCCGCAATGAACAAACTCACTTCAGGTAAAGGTAATTTGGTACGTCAGGTCGAACAATTTAGAACCTTGGGCGTGCAATCCAGCAAAAAACTGGATAATGAATTAACCGATAAATCTATGCAGGATGATGCCTAAAGTCGCTGTTGATTTTGGTGATAGGGGTAAATTAACGTGTACTGAAAATAAAAAACGGCCTCTAATGAGGCCGTTTCTTAAGGGAGAAACACGAAGTGCCTCACCACCATGTTGACTGGTTCAACGAGGTATTAAACCTGAGTTCAGGTTATTTAAATTCTGTCATTTAAGACGGCAACGATAGGAGAGCTATCTAAACCGTTTTCAGTTGCCCATGCCATAACTGTTTTGCCATCCTTCTCAGGAGAACTTAAGTCTCTTTTAGGCATTTTTTTAACCAACAAAGTGCCGG
>JBLHNW010000352.1:0-4417 GCA_047622205.1 Paraglaciecola sp. | reverse complement strand
GGGTGCATTGTCGACTAAGTACAATGACGCTCCTACTACAGCATCACGTACTTATGATGCTAATAGAGATGGTTTTGTTGGTGCTGGCGGGGGCGGTATGGTGGTTGTTGAAGAGCTTGAACATGCCCTGGCTCGTGGAGCTAAAATATACGGCGAAATAGTCGGTTATGGTGCTACTTCTGACGGCGCGGATATGGTTGCTCCATCCGGAGAAGGTGCAGTGCGCTGTATGCAGCAAGCGATGCAAGGTGTTGAAGGACCAATTGACTATATCAATACCCACGGTACTTCCACACCGGTTGGCGATGTAAAAGAGTTATGGGCAATACGCGAAGTATTTGGTGACAAAACACCACCATTGAGTGCTACCAAAGCCATGACGGGTCATGCACTTGGCGCTGCGGGCGTAAATGAAGCCATTTACAGTCTGTTAATGATGGAAAATGATTTTATTGCACCCTCAATCAACATCGACACGCTTGATGACGCCGCACTAGGTATGGATGTGGTGACTGAAACCCGTGATACTGTTTTAGACACCGTTATGTCGAACAGTTTTGGTTTTGGAGGCACTAACGCCACCCTCGTGATACAACGATATAAAGGTTAACGGGTAAAAATCGGTCAACCGTGACTTTTTATAAAAAAGCCTGCAGATGCAGGCTTTGTTGTTTTTAAAGTTTGTGGTCTAAAAACTTTTGATTGTCTCGGCCCTGGGGTACTCGCTGGGACGAATCGACACACAACAAAGAGATGAGTTATGCAAAGTAAGAAAATGGGCGCCTTGAATTTCGTCAGTTCGATGGTGGCAACCGCACTTCGCACAGGAGTGGGAATTAGCAGCACACCCAGAGTGGTTGAGCCAGAAAAGATGCTAAAACTTTTTGATATGGAAGGCTGCCCCTATTGCCGGCTCGTTAGAGAGGCCTTAACAGAACTTGATCTCGATGCAGAAATTTACCCTTGTCCCAAAGGAGGTCAACGTTATCGTGGAGAGGCGATTGAAAAAGGTGGTAAAACCCAATTTCCTTTCCTGCAAGACCCGAATACGGACATTGAAATGTATGAATCGCTAGCTATTGTTGAATATCTGTTTAAGACCTATGGGAAACAAGAGTTGCCGTTAAAGTGGCGAATGGGACAGTTACAGACGATAGGTTCAAGCTTGGCGGGTGTTGCCCGCCAAGGTCGGGGATTAAGTAAAAAAGCGTCCTGTGCTCCAGCAAAATTGCTGGAATTGTATAGTTTTGAATCAAGCCCTTATGCTCGCTTGGTACGCGAATATCTGTGTGAATTGGAGATCCCCTATGTTCTGCGAAATTGTGGCAGAACAGAATTGGGGGAATGGTTACTGCCAGTGCTGCGCAACACATTCAAAGTTCAACCCAACAGTGAGCTAAAAAATCGCCAGGCCTTGCAGGAAATGACCGGGCAAATGTCGATCCCGTATCTGATCGATCCCAATACCGATACGGCAATGTTCGAATCTGCAGATATTATTGCCTATTTAGAGGTAAGCTATGCTGAATAAGGCACTAAATTTGGCTTAGGGCTTCCAGTTTGCTCTTATCCAAAAGGCTAATTCGCCCATAGTGAACAGTCAGCAACTTTTGCTGTTGTAGTTCCTGTAATAATTTATTGATAGTTTGCCGTGAGGTATGCAGCAGTAAAGCAAGGGATTCTTGGGAAATAGATAAACCTAAATCCTCTGTTTTAGGAGCTTGATGCTCCAGACCGTCAGCTAACAATAAAAGCCTTTTGCACAGTTGACCTTTTAGGGACAAACTCCCTGTTTCATCTATCAATGAGAACGTGGCTCGTATGCGCTGACACAACAAACGCATAAAGTGTGGATAAAGATTGGGCTGCTGAGCAAGCAGCAAAGCAAAAGCCCTTGACGGAATTTTAAGTAGCTCTGAGGCTTCTTCTGCATAGGCATCGTGGCTCCGTGGAAGCCCGTCAAACAATGATATTTCACCAAACCAACTGCCAGGTTGTAGCCAGGTTAAGATCAACTCTTTTCCCTCAAGAGTGTAATTACTGACTCGAATGCGGCCTGATATTACACAATATAAACCGTCTGCAGGATCATTTTTGAGATGCAACAACTGCCCGGGAGTTAACTTCTTTGGTTTGCTCAAGGATACTAACTGATTGACGACATCGTCAGGAAGGCTGCTAAACCAGCTACTTTTAAGCAAAATGGGTTTTACTTTATTGAAGTCCATATGAATTGTATTAATTGTCAACTATACGACAGTTTAAATAATACAACATAGACTATGTTGTATATAACAAATAAACAACTATCAGGTGCAATATGAGCAATTCAGTAAAAATGCAGGTGAGTGAACAAGAGTGGCAGACGAGGGTTGATTTAGCTGCATGTTATCGTACTGTCGCCAATTATGGCTGGGATGATTTGATATTCACTCATATTTCAGCTCGTGTTCCGGGGCCTGAACATCATTTTTTGATAAACCCTTACGGGATGATGTTTGAAGAAATTACCGCCTCAAGCTTAGTTAAAGTCGATTTACACGGAGCTAAAGTTATGGAGTCAGATTATGACATTAACCCTGCGGGGTTTGTGATCCATAGTGCTGTGCATGAAGCTCGCGAAGATGCACTATGTGTGATGCATTTGCACACGGCCGCAGGCATCGCAGTGTCAGCAACAAAAGAAGGTTTGTTGCCCATTAGTCAACACTCGCTTTTTGCATTGTCTTCGTTGTCTTATCACGATTACGAAGGTGTGGCCCTGAACATGGATGAACAGCAACGCCTGGTAGCTGATCTTGGTAACACCAATTTCATGATTTTGCGAAATCACGGATTACTGACCTGTGCTGATTCTATCGCCGATGCGTTTTTGTATATGTATTTTTTGCAACGCTCATGTGAAATTCAAGTAAAAGCACAGGCCAGTGGACAAGAACTCATTGCGATTCCAGACCAAATTTTGGCTGGTATACAAGCTCAAGCAAAGCAAGCGACACGTTCTGCAGGTGGAAGCTTGGCATGGCCCGGAATTTTGCGTAAATTAGATAGAACTAATCCAGGATATGCAGATTAATTTTGCCCAAATTTAGTTTTGACGAATATCAGCAAAGCGCTTCGTTTAGCAAATTATGCGGACATCAAATTGCTTATTGGCAATCGGGTGGTCTGTCAAAGGGGAGTGCTAAAAAAACTATTCTTATGATCCATGGTTTCCCCAGTGCGGCCTGGGATTGGCATTACCAATGGTTACGTCTGGCCAAAACATACCAAATAATCACCTTGGATATGCTTGGTTTTGGTTTGTCGGATAAACCCCGACCGCATAAATATAGCCTGCTGGAGCAGGCTGATATCATCGCTGCTCTTTTAGCCAAATTACAGATAGACAGTTGCCATGTGTTGGCCCATGACTATGGCAACTCGGTTGCTCAGGAGTTGCTCAGCAGGCAAATGGAAGGGGGTTTGCACATCTCCATTTTAAGTATGTGTTTTTTAAACGGAGGGCTATTTGCCGATTATCATCGCCCGCTTTTAACCCAAAAACTACTCAAGAGTCCAATTGGTCCACTACTCAGCCGGTTTATGGATAAGGCCAGTCTGAAAAAAAGCTTTGGCAAAATCTTTGGCCCTAACACGCCTCCCTCCGATGCCGACATTAATATACTCTGGCGTCTGTTGTCCCATAACGAGGGACAACGTGTATTGCCATCCTTACTTAATTATATAGACGAACGGGGTGTAAATGCTCAGCGGTGGCTAGAGAGTATGCAACAAGCTCCAACTCCCCTGTATTTTATCAATGGAGTGCATGATCCGATATCAGGAAAACATATGTTAGACAGGTATATTGATATAATCCCCAATCCTCGTACTACCGCTCTTGACGTAGGTCATTACCCGCAAATAGAAGCTCCGGAACAGGTTTTAGCGCTTTATAGCCAATTTTTAGATGATATCTGAGCTCACAAAAGGGCTGATGTCCGTTGAAGTTTCTATGATACACCCTTATATCAGTGCTGTGTTTGCAATTTTAAGTCAGTTAAGGAATATATGTTTCAACTTGCACAAATTAATATAGGCAAAGCCAAAGGAACAATGGATGCAGCGGTGATGAAAGAGTTCTCGGACAATCTCGATCCGATCAATCAGATAGCCGAATCATCTCCCGGGTTTATATGGCGATTAAAGGATGATAGTGGCAATGCGACCGATATTCAGCCTTTCGATGACCCTGATATTATTATTAATATGTCTGTGTGGAAATCCATTGATGACTTGAAAAACTTCATGTTTAAAACCCATCATATTGATTTTTTGAAACGCAAAAAAGAATGGTTTTATGACATGTCTGAAGCAAATTATGCCCTATGGTGGGTGCCTCTCGGTCATCAACCTGATATTGAGGAAGCGAAGT
>JBLHNW010000351.1:0-4425 GCA_047622205.1 Paraglaciecola sp. | reverse complement strand
CAACGTTATGGTAGATTTACACCTGAGCAAGCACAACAAATTAAAGAGCTAAATGTGAAAATGGAGTTGAGTCTCAATCCGAGTAGGTAAGTCTGATCGGAGCAATATAGGATCTCAAAAGAAGCAACACTTACCCTTGGTTTCGTAAAATAACGATGTTAAAAGCAGTTGATATGATTTATTTAAGGTTCTGGTAATGTTAAAAATTTATGGTTCTACCACTTCCCCTTATGTCAGACGATTACGCATTTGGTTGGCAAATACCGAGCACGAATTTGTCAATCTACAAATATTTGACGATGAAGATAGGGATATTTTAGCGCAAAAAAACCCTACCTTAAAAATTCCCATGCTCGAAGATAGTGAAAATACTATTTTTGATTCAAGGGTTATTTTTCGCTATTTGAGCGATAAGCTCGACTACCCAGCGATAAGTTGGCAGCAAGAAAACCACTTAACCTTAATTGATGCGGCCAATGACTCTCTTGTGCAAATGTTTTTACTGGCGAAATCAGACATCAAAGCTGATGAAAAAAAACTATTCTTTAAATTGCAAAAAGAGCGGGTCAATTTGGTTTTAAAAGAACTCAATACCCTTGCCGAGCAACAACATTTCAGCAATTGGAATTATCCCGCAATTAGTTTGTTCTGTTTGATTGACTGGATTGAATTCAGAGAACTACACAATTTACATGGTTTAACGGCATTACTCGATTTTCATCAGCAAAATATTCCACGCATTGAAGTGACTGCAACGGATCCGAGAAAATGATTTAGGATCAGTAGTATCGATTAAATCGGCTTAAACAACTTATTATGATGTATGGGAAAAAAATGGATCAACAACAACGAACTGAAACCGAAGCGGCTGCATTTAGACGTTTATTGCAACATTTAGATGAGCACAAGGAAGCCCAAAATATTGATCTCATGATCCTGGCTGACTTTTGTCGTAACTGTCTGTCTAAATGGTATATGGCTGGTGCCAAAGATCAGGGGGTTGAGCTGGATTATGATCAAGCGCGAGAAGCCATTTACGGGATGCCATACAGTGAATGGAAGGCCAACCATCAGTTGCCTGCAACCCCAGAGCAACTTGCCGCATTTGAAGCCAGAGAGAAACCAAGCACGTAGTGTTTAATTTACCTTTGTAAAATTTCGACATTTACATATTGAGCTAATTAAGGCTCTAAACAAAAGTAAGGTATATAACTACCCCTTTGAGATACAAAGGAAAATTAACTTCTTCGACATTTCTTGTCTGAGTTCAGGTTATCTGCGTCATCCATTGAGGGTGGCGAACTGAAGCATTCTTATAAGCGTCAACTAAAACGAATTTGGGAAGGGCTTTATAATTTAAACGCCATTGGCAACAATTCAAACATTGTCACGGTTTTAACCTTACCGTCACTCGTTGCCATATGGACCAAGGTATCTTGATCGCAGAATTCAAAAATCTTTTGTCGGCAACCTCCACAAGGAGGACAATAATCTTGGTTTGGACTGGCAATTAATATTTCTTTGATTTTTTTCGCGCCAGCCAGAACCATCGCAGAAATTGCACCAGCTTCAGCACATTGTCCAAGAGGATAGGCTGCATTTTCCACATTGCACCCCGCATATGTCTGTTTGTCATCAGCAAGTACCGCTGAACCTACGCGAAAGCCTGAATAAGGGGCATGAGAATTTTTTTGTGCTGCAAGGGCGATCGGGAGTAGTGTGTTTTTATGGTCAGTAAGCAGCTTATGCGGGTCGGGCGCTTTTGGCATGAGTAAAATACAAGGTTAATTAGTTTGGGTGACCAGTGTGCTTCATTTTCACGCTTAGATACAAGTTTTAATTCATTGGCTAGCCGTCACTGACTTTACTTTTGAAGCCAAATACGCCACTCTACAAGGCAATAGAACCAGCACTTTTCCCGACTACTTCCGATTTGACATTGGTTAGTCGTTGTTTAGTTCAACCATCCGAAAGCCAGTATGCGAAATAGTATTGTAGTAATCATTTTATTGAGTAGTTTTTTAGCCGGCTGCGCCGCTAATATGCAAACTCAAATGGGTAATGCCCAAATGGGTAATCTTCTCCTTGCAGAGCCAGCTCCAATGAGCGCCCGCTCACAAATGGCCATTGCCAGATATAACCAAATTTTGGTTCAGGCATCTCTTAAAGACGAAGAGCGAGCACAGCTTTTCCACCAACGCGGCATGCTTTATGACAGTGTAGGTTTGTCTGGTCTGGCGCAGTTTGATTTTAACCAGGCCCTGCGACTTAAACCTGACATGGCTGAAGCTTATAATTCTATTGGTGTTCACTACACACAGCAAATGGAGTTTGCAGAAGCTTATGAAGCCTTTGACGCTACTCTTGATATTAATCCTGACTATGACTTTGCTTTTTTAAACCGTGGGATTGCTTTGTATTATGGTGGTAGGCCCGATTTGGCGATAGAGGATTTTGACGCATTTTATAGCAAAGATGAAAGTGACCCTTATCGTGCATTGTGGAGTTTTATCGCCGCACGTGAAGTTGACACAAATAGGGCTTTGGCAGAACTTAACGATTCGCGTAAACAACTAGACGAAAATAATTGGGCGACCAAATTAGTTGATTTATATCTGGGGGAAATTACCGAAAACGGATTGCTGAACGGCCTTATTAAAGGTGTGACGAGTCAACAACAACTGACCGACCGCTTGTGTGAAGCCTATTTTTATTTGGGTAAATACCACTCTGCAAAGGGTAACCGAGGCGTTGCTTCGAACTACTTTAAACTGGCCTTAAGCACTAACGTGTTTGAATATGTTGAACATAGGTATGCCAGACTAGAATTAAATCTACTGCGTGATAAAGCTAACAGCTCGACTACTACCGAACCGGTAATTCAGTAGTAGATCGATTGAAAAAAACTTCCTCAAAGGTATTATTGCTGTGTGTAACAATAGCCTTTTTGCTTTGGCTGTTTAGACAATTTGAAACTCAATCCGATGTCGTACAGCTACTTCCAACAGAAAGCCCCAGTTTGTTGGAAAGCACCGAACAAAATTCGAGTGCGGGGAAGTATGATCTGCTTGAAACCAGTCCCTATTTGCAGCATCTAAATATCAATACTCCCGGGCAAGGTAATAATTCATTTTCACAAGCATTACATAGTTGTGCACAACAATTGCAATTTGTGGTTAGTTCGGACGAATCGATCATACAAGCGGCTGATTTTAAAAAGAAATTCAGCCAAGATATGCGCCTGAATATACTGCCAATTTGCATTAATCAACCATTGTGGGTTGATCCCGTGGAACTTGCATGCGCACATAATTGGCAAGATGAAGGACGCTTAGGGTGTGATTTGCAACGTCTGGGGCCGATGCTTAAAGAATTGGACTTCACCCATCTGGTAATTTTTGCAGAACAGGGTAAAGCGAATGTGCACAATGGAATTATGTTCTTAGATCGTGGTGACACCTACGATGTGTTTATCCATGAATTAGCGCATTTTGCCGGTTTTGTAGACGAGTATCCTTTAAATGAGGCGCTGGCCCAGGGGATATGCGCAGGGGATAGTGCGCCGAATATTATTTTTGAACAAACCAAACAAAATCCGGCTGATATGTCCTTGTGGTTGGAAATGCAGGGTAGCAATAAAATATCGGTCAGCGAGGCCAGAACCTGTGATAATCACTCAGCACAGGCTTATAAGCCGACTTCAGAAATTACCTTTATGGAATTTCATGATCTAACTTACATCCCGGAAGTCTATATAGCCGCCTGGTTAAAAACCCTGGCTAGCCCACAGGCCCTTACTCCCGCCTATATTAACTTTGCGCAGCTATATGAAGGGCAAAATAATTTGATCCAAAGCAAGTACTGGCGACAAAGGTATGTTGACTACACTGATGTAGAGTAGGTTATAATAACCGGACGTTATAGAGCAGTATTTGGTTGTAAAGTCAGAATTATGTTTCAGGCAATTCCAGTCGCAAAAGTCGACTACCCTTTCCCGGCGAAACCGGCTCCTTTAGTTGAGATCCAGCGGCAGCGTTATGTTGCTCAAATTAAACGCCTATTGATCGAAAAAAATGCCGTTTTAGTGGCTCATTATTATACCGATCCCGAAATCCAGGCGCTTGCAGAAGAGACTGGTGGATGTATATCTGACTCACTGGAAATGGCCCGATTTGGTCGCGATTGTGCCGCCGAAACCCTGATTGTAGCGGGGGTGAAATTTATGGGGGAAACCGCAAAAATTCTAAGTCCAAATAAAACCGTGCTGATGCCAACACTGGAAGCGACTTGCTCTTTAGATATTGGCTGCCCGGCAGACGAGTTTTCAGCATTTTGTGATGCTCATCCTGACCATACAGTGGTGGTGTACGCCAATACCTCAGCGGCTGTTAAAGCAAGGGCTGATTGGATCGTGACTTCAAGTAT
>JBLHNW010000350.1:0-4490 GCA_047622205.1 Paraglaciecola sp. | reverse complement strand
ACATATAGTCGAGCGCCAGAAGTTTCAGTCGCGGACGCCAAGGTTTCATTTTGGGATATGTCTTATCTTGAAAAGGCTTTTATCGATACAGCGCCTGCGGACAGAAAAGACGGTCTAGTGGTTGGCAATTTGGTCGCTAATGACGGCAATAAAGCTATTATTCTACAGCTGGCGCAGGAGATTGCCGATAAGAAACATGGTGATTACGATAGCCTGCTTATCGCCCGCCAAGGCAAGCTAGTCTTTGAGTCCTATTATTTGCGCGGTCGCGTCAACCTGCCACATTTTCAAGCTTCAACCACCAAAGTCTATACAAGTCTGGCTGTTGGCCGTGCAATTCAACTGGGCTACTTGACAATGGCTGACCTGAACAAACCTCTAGTGAGCTTTCTGAAGGACCTGGACCCTGTAAAATTTGTCGGTGGTGTAGAAAAGATTACCCTTCACAAAGCGTTGACTATGAGCTCGGGACTTCGCTTCAGTGATGAACAGTTAACAGAATTCAGGGAAAAATCCAGTCAATTTAAAGGCTTAGATCAGATTCAGGCTTACCTCGAGCATAGTGCGCCTATTACCTCAGAGTCTCAGACCTATAAGTACCAAGCCCCCGATCCAATAATGGTGATGCAAGTACTTGATGCTGTCGTGCCAGGATCCGCTAAAGATTTTATCAAAAATGAACTACTCGATAAGATAGGGATCAGTGTTTATAGCTGGCGAAATGACCTCAGTGGCCTGCCAACAGGGGACAGTGGAACGAGCATGACATCACGCGATATGATCAAGTGGGGCACTTTGGTTACTAACAACGGTAAATGGAATGGTGAACAACTTATTTCATCAAAATATTTAGCTAATGCCACCAGTAAAATTACTAAGCCTACTGAAGATTGGCAACCCGACAGCTTTAATTATGGCTATTTTTGGTATCAAACAGACATCACAGTCGGAGATAAAAGCTATGATGTCAAAATTGCTTGGGGTGCTGGAGGACAACGCATTATAACGGTTGAAGAACTTGATTTAATTGTTGTGATTACTGGTCATGATCGTGAAGATACAATAATGACTCAGGTTTCAAAAATCATCCTACCTGCATTTGTTAAATAAGGAATAAGTATGAAACGTATTTCTATTTCAATTATTCTGCTGCTTTATGTTCTAACGTTGAGTAGCAAAAGCCATAGCCAAGATGAATTTCCAATACTCAAAGGTCCCTATATGGGGCAAAAGCCGCCGGGTTTGATGGCGGAATCATTTGCTCCGGGCATCATCTCTAAAGAAGGTTGGGAACTTGAGGGTGTGTTTGCGCCCGGCATGAAAGAATTCTACTTCACTACAAACCGAAAGAGTGCCACCGTTATCGGCTTTCGTCAGCAAAACACTGTTTGGAAGAAATATATTGAATTCCCTAGGACAGGCGAAATTGTATTCTCGCCTGACGGCAAACGCATGTATATGGCAAAAGGCTATAAGGACCGCATCGGTAATGGCTGGTCAGAACGTAAAAGTCTTGGGCCGATATTTGACCGGAAAGACTGGGGCATTATGCGCCTGTCGGCATCTGCCAAGGGCACCTATGTTTTTGACGATTATAAAAGCAACGACATCATCCGCATATCAACGCTCAAGGATGGCAAGCGCCAAGCGCCAGAAAAGATGAGCTCAGTGGTCAACACAGGCAAATGGACAGCCCATCCTTTTATCGCGCCAGACGAAAGTTTCCTTATTTGGGATAGCGAGCGGGAAGGTGGCTACGGTGGCTCTGATCTTTATATCAGTTACCGACAAAGGGATGGCTCATGGGGCCCTGCGATCAATCTGGGCGACAAGGTCAATTCCGATAAATGGGATGCCTATGCGAGTGTCACCCCAGACGGCAAGTACATACTCTTTAACAGAGGCACGGATGACAAGGGAAATATAGATATCTACTGGGTGGATGCACAGATTATTGAGACGCTCAGGACCAAACCATAGGCTATGTAACAATCGCAGCAAGAGCGACACCAAAAGACTGCACACAATCTGTGGACGTTAGGTGTTTCCGATAATGAGAGAATAGATGAAAAGTATATTTTGGTTGGTTTTGCTTGGGCTTCTAATTAACTATGGAGGCGGAATATGGCTGATGACAGAAAACGCATCGGCAATAGAGAAAGAATTAATCAAGAACAACGGTGCAGGGCTAGATCGATGCTTAAACGGGAGCTTTAGTTCGCCTGTGCGAGTGTTCTGCAGTTGTGAGGCTGATATTGAAGCGAAGAAATTAACCTTGCTTGAACATCTTGGAATTTCAGGGGCAGAAGAGAGGCGGAAAGAAACTCGCAGTTGTCTCAATAGAATTACTGAGATTTATGGAAATAAAGTCGACCTTTCTAAACTCCTTTCAGCACGATACTAGTAGTGCTTGGCATGCATTTAAGGCACCTAATAAGCACATCAAATCGCTACACTTCATTGTGTGGGACATCGCTGACGCTCGGTCTATTATGTGGGTGTTATATGACTCCGAGAAATTGAAAATGCAACAAATGGTTAAGACGATTTTGTTACTTTTAAAAGGTGTAATTATATGATGAGTATTATGTTTTTAGCTTTAGGTTGCTTAATATTTATATTGCTGGGCAGTATCCATTGGAGATCAGTGCTTTATACAAATAAATTTGAGCCTGAAGATAATGCGATTTTAGATATGATGAAAAACAATAATTCTAAAATAACTGATCAAACAAGTATTTGGAACGGCTTAACTGGTTTTCATATTAGTCATAGTCTAGGTTTGATAATTTTTGGTGTTTTATATATAACCTTAGCTATAGACAATCCTGACTATCTATTCTCCTCAATTATTTTAAAGACCTATCTACTGGTTTTGCCAGTCATTTATATTCTGCTTGCTCAGAAATATTGGTTTAGCCTTCCAAGAAACGGGTTTATCATCGGTTTTGTTTTAATAATATTATCCGTAGTACTTAGTTAAGGCCACCTAACGAGGTGCTCAAAAAGGAACGCCAAAGTAGGGCGTCCTTCTAGTAAAGTGCTATGTGAAATGACAGCAGAATCCCAGGGGAAGTAAATTATGCCAGTATTAGCACTAAATCTTTTTGATGTGTCCGACCGCAGTGAATATCTAGAGTATGCGCGTCATTCTGTAAAAGAGCTCCGTTCACACGGTGGTAGGGTAGTATCATTAGGAAAGTTTCGTGATACTGTTCAAGGTGAATTATCGCCACGATCTGTACTTATCCTAGTTGAATGGGAGTCAATAGAAGCGTTTGATAGTTACCTTAATGACGTCAATCTAGCAGATCTTCATCCGCATAGAGAAAATGGAACTAAAAACTACATTTGGCAACTTTTCGATAAGTTAGATGATTTGAAGTCGATATTAAAGCATTAAATATTGTCATGTAAATCCCCATAATAAGGGTTTTCAATACGGGCACAAAAACCTGACTGTTCGTTATGCTCAAATATAGCCAGCTTTTTTTTGTCGCTTTAAATAGCGTTACCTGTAGAGATTAAATAAATGGAATTTATAGGTCACCCGAAAATTGTGATTCTCATTGGCATTCTAAGCGTTCCTGTTTACGGTGTACTAGCCAAGATTTTTTACGGAGAAAAGTTTGAAAATCTCGGTGAGGCCATAAAGTATCTAGTCTGGCCTGATTGGTACTCGTTGTTTAGAGGGCAATTCTGGCAAGACTGGGATGCCACAATGAAATTCAATATATTCTTAGCACTTTGTTTCGGCTGGGTTGCAGCAATCACGGAGTTACTGGCTAGGCATGTACTTTAAACACATTACAATACGGTCAATGAACTCCTGAGGCCAGAAAGTTAAAAGCGCTGCTTAGCAGCAACACTGCCAATTAAATCAGTGTTATAAGACTGTACACACTTGATCGCAGGCGACGTGGTGCCGAAATTAGGAGAGTTAGTAATGGATACAATTACTTAAATACCTAATGAAGGAAATCCGAGATGAGTAAATTATTAATTGCAATTATATTGGTGCCTTTCTGTAGCCTTGTCTGGGCTGCACCTGACTTGAATGAGGCTGCAGAGGACGCCTGCGATTGCTTAGAGGGACCGTACGCGGAGGTCCAAAAGGTGATGGAACTCATTGCCGCAGCCCAAGCATCTGGCGATATGGCCGCCTCCACGGCGAGTCAGGGTGAAATAATGGGAGTTATCAATGCCGGAAATAAATGTTTTGAGGCTCTTACGGAAAAATATCCAGAAATTAATCAGAGTGAAAAACTACAAGAACAGCTTATGAATATAGCTGACAAACAATGCCCGAATCCAGCGGCCGCGATGTTCTCAGGTCAATAGCAAGTTGTTTGGCTGCACTGATTAAACAATACACCGAAAGCGCTGCATGTGCCCATCAGAAGCAAATGCAGTTGGATCCCGGCAAACTGGGCTCGCTGATGTGAGTGTTATGCAAGGTGTGGCTATATTGACGTTGGCAAGTTAGAGGG
>JBLHNW010000349.1:0-4530 GCA_047622205.1 Paraglaciecola sp. | reverse complement strand
CTGTATTTTGAACGCCACGATGGCCAAGCGGTTACCTGTGATGATTTTGTTGCCGCGATGCAAGATGCATCCGCGATTGATTTAACATTATTTAAAAACTGGTATTCGCAATCGGGAACGCCGCAGGTAACAGTCACAGATCATTATGATGCAGATAAGAAAACCTATACGCTGTCAATACAGCAGTACACGCCAAGTACAATAGATCAAAAATTAAAGCTGGCATTGCATATCCCGGTCGATATCGAATTACTTGATATGGCCGGTAATAAGATGGCATTGACTTATCAGGGCGAGCCCGTCCATCATGTATTAAATCTAGTGCAATCGCAGCAGGATTTCGTTTTCGATAATGTAATGTCTGCACCGATCCCAAGCCTGTTCAGAGAGTTTTCGGCTCCCGTTAAGTTAAACTATGCTTATACCGATGAACAGCTGGCCATGTTGATGGTTCATGCCAGCAATGAATTTGCCCGCTGGGACGCCTCGCAATTGTTGATCAATAAACATGTTATAGCTAACGTGAAACGGTTGCATTTGGATAAAGAACTCGTTTTGCCTGAGGTATTTTACCAAGCGTTTTCTGGCCTAGTTGAAGATGTAGAATTAGATCTCGCATTAAAAGCAGAAATGTTACAGTTTCCATCTCATAGCAGTTTGATGGGGTTGTTTGAGCAAGTCGATGTTGAAGCCTTACTACGCGTTAGTGAATTTATTAAATCTCATATTGCAGTTCATATAGCACCAATTTGTGCCAACATTTACGCTGATATGCCAAAACAAGGGTATTCAGTTGAACATGACCAGATTGCTATGCGTTCACTAAAAAATGTGTGTCTTGAGTATGTTGCGTTGGCGAATGTTGAAGGCGTTAATGATTTAGTTTTAGCCCAGTTTGAATGCTCTGATAACATGACCGATACGATGGGGGCAATGAGTGCAGCCAATAAGGCTCAGCTAGCTTGCTTCGATGAGATGATGTGTAAATTTGAAGATACCTGGTCTGCTGATGGTTTAGTGATGGATAAATGGTTTGCACAGATTGCAACACGCCCAAACAGTGATTGCTTGAATAAAGTGAAGGAAACATTGGCGCATCCAAGCTTTTCACTTTCTAATCCTAACCGTACGCGTTCTCTTGTTGGTAGTTTTGCGTCACTTAATACTAAAGCGTTCCATGCGTCAGATGGCAGTGGTTATGATTTTTTAACTGACATTCTTTGTGAGTTAAATAGCCGTAATCCACAGGTTGCTTCACGCTTGCTGACACCGCTGATTGAATTTAAGAAATATGATCTTCACCGCCAACAATTGATGAAAGGTCAGTTGAATCGGTTGAGTCAACTTAGCGATCTTGCACCTGACTTATTTGAGAAAATTGATCGTGCTCTTGCATAGTAGCTTCCTTAACAAAATTAAATAATGAAAGCGGCCGCCAGGCCGCTTAATCTAGCGACCGACTTTCGGTCTGCATCAGCGCTAATTATGGCTCAAACCTAATCACGCATTAATTCTAGAGCTATCTCCACAAATATCACCACAATTATCTTCATAAGTAATGTTCTTTAACTAAACTTGCTAAAACAAGTTTATAAAGGTTCGTTATCATGCCTAATAAAGACACTGTTCCCGTATTACTGGAAAACGTGATAAATCTCGTAAAGGCTAAAGTCGACGTTAAAAATAATGCCTTAGTTGAACAGTTTGTTAAGGCGCTATATGCAGGCCTGCGGCAAGAAGATCTTTCTTCTCGCAGTGATAGTGACCTTTATTGTGCCGCGATTAGTTTGTGGAACAGACTAAACAGTCGATCGAATAATTTGCCCGATATATGCGTATATAATCCGGAAATAAGTCTTAATGGTTGGCAATCAACGCACACAATTGTTGAGATAATTGTGTCTGATGCCCCCTTTTTAACAGAGTCGGTAATGATGACGCTTACTCGATTAGGGGTAATATCACATTTAATGTTACATCAGCCGTTTGCATTAAAACGGGATAAACAGGGTAATGTAAGTAAAATATTAATTAACCCTCAAAATGCAAAAAACTTTACCATTGATGCCGTCTTTTTATTGGAGATTGATCGTCAGACGCAATCAAGTAAGTTAGCCCTCATCCGTGATGAATTACATTCTGTTTTAAATGAGATTGCATTGGCTGTGGAAGATTGGGAACCAATGCAAGACAAATTAATAGCTGTAACGGAACAATTGGAACAAAAACCGCAACAGAAAGGTATTGATTACACAGACACAATATCATTTTTAAAATGGTTAAGTGACCATAACTTTACCTTGCTGGGATATCGTTATTATGACATTAAAGCAATTGAAGGGGACTATTTGATTACGCCAGATTGCAGTTCAAGTTTGGGTATCATGAAGAATTCAACAAATAATCAAGGCTATTATTTGACTAATCTTTCTCGTAGTGCGAGAGATGAATTGTTGGCGAAAAATACCATGATCTTGACTAAAAGTGATGCTAAATCCCGTGTCCACCGACCAGCAAATATTGACCATATAGGTATTAAATTATTCGATGAAAAATGTAATGTGATCGGAGAACAGCGCTTTATTGGCCTGTATGCTTCGTCTATTTATAACCGGAGTGCAATCACAATCCCCTTTATCAGAGAAAAAATTTCCCGGGTATTAGCAGCGTCTGGCTATAACCCAAACACACATTCCTATAAGGCACTGTTAAACATACTTGAAACATACCCTCGTGATGAAATAATTCAAGCCAGTGAAGCTGATATATTGCATTGTGGCTTGGGGGTTTTGCATATGCAGGATAGAGATCAGGTTAAGCTGTTCATCCGTAAAGATCTGTTTGGACGCTATTACTCCTGCATGGTTTATGTAATGAAGGAAAAATACAATACACTTTTACGCCAAAAAACACAGCTAATTCTAGCCAGTTACTTAGGCAGTAATCGTGAAGTTGAGTTTAACACCTACTTTTCTGAGGGCAATATGACTCGGACGCGTTATATTGTGCATCTAGACCAAAACCAACCTGAGATCAAAGTAGATCCAGCTGAAATTGAACAAAATCTAACAGAAGCAGCAAGATCATGGGAAGATAAGTTTAAGACTGCAATCGTTAGCCATTACGGTGAAGAGAAAGGGCGTTATCTATCTGAGCAGTATGCACATGCATTTCCCCAGTCCTATAAAGAATATGTACTCGCAAATTCTGCAGTAGCAGACATCATTAAACTTGAAAAGCTTTCGCCTGATCATAAGCTCGAAATGATATTTTATCGTGCGCAGGAAGAGCAACGCGACTCTAATCAAGTCAGGCTAAAACTATTCCATAAAGATCAGCCTATCCATCTGTCAGATGTACTGCCGATGTTAGAGAATATGGGGCTAAAAGTGCTTGGTGAAACGCCATTTAAGGTAAAGGTTTCTTCTGATCTTGTTTATTGGATCCTAGATTTTACCATGCTTTACAATGGTGATAATACGCTTGACCTGACGGAGCGTAGTGATGATTTTATGTCGACATTTCATCAGGTCTGGTACAATCAGCTAGAAAACGACGGTTTCAATAAACTCGTATTGAAAACAAGAATGTCAGGCAGACAGGTTGCGGTGTTAAGAGCCTACGCCAAATATATGCGCCAAATCGGCAACAATTTTAGTCAAACTTACATTGAAAATACGCTGGCGGAGTTGCCTGAACTTGCAAATAGTTTGTTTTGTTACTTTCATTGCAAATTTTCGCTTGCCGATGGGCAACCTGATCTCGACGATCTGCTTGCTAACTTTGAAATTAAGCTTGAAACAGTGAGTAACCTGGATAATGATAGAATCATTCGCCGGTTCATGGATCTCATTACTGCGACATCCCGCACGAATTTTTTTCAACATCTGAGCAGTCGTGATGCGTCGGAGTCACTCAATTACAAGCCTTATATTTCTTTTAAGTTCGAACCTGAATTACTCTCTGACATCCCACTGCCTAAACCCAAATTTGAGGTGTTTGTATATTCACCGGATGTGGAAGGTGTACACCTACGCGGTGGAAAGGTAGCGAGGGGGGGGCTGCGTTGGTCTGATCGTAGGGAGGACTTTAGAACGGAAGTCTTGGGTTTAGTTAAAGCGCAGCAAGTTAAAAATACAGTGATAGTACCCGTAGGCGCTAAGGGCGGGTTCGTATGCAAAAATATCTTGCCGCATCACAGCCGCGCAGAGGCAGTTAAGATAGGGCAGCAGTGTTACCGAACATTTATACGCGGACTACTAGATATAACCGATAACATCATCGATGGAGAGCTGGTGCATCCACAAAGTATCCGCTTTTACGATGATGCGGACCCGTATCTGGTGGTGGCTGCTGACAAGGGGACGGCTACTTTTTCAGACATCGCCAATGAGATTAGTTTTGAATATAACTTTTGGTTAGGAGACGCGTTTGCTTCAGGTGGGTCTGTCGGTTATGACCACAAGAAAATGGGAATAACCGCAAAGGGGGCATGGGAATCGGTTAAACGCCATTTCCGTGAAAATGGTA
>JBLHNW010000348.1:0-4532 GCA_047622205.1 Paraglaciecola sp. | reverse complement strand
TGATTGTTCTTGGTTCTTCACCCTCGGGGAGTACAATGACTTTGTTGGCCTGACGCGCTAACTGGGTTAACTTATATCTGAACGCTGGAGGAGACAAGCGCAGGGAACGTGTTGCGCCTTTGGCTAGGGATTTGACCCAATTGGTATCGATGCAGGCGGCGGTATGATCCATTACTCGGTTTATGCGTTGTTCATCATCTGTTGGCACTTCTTGATTAAAAAAGTGCAAATTAAGTGAGGTTTGCCAGGTATTGTCATCGATCAGTAAAACGGGTAAACCTGTGGCCAACGCTTGTGCGCATAATTCCAATATTCTCGGATCAGGCTCGTAACCACCGGTTAGCAATAGCGCCCCAATTTTTGTGCCGTTTAATGCCGCGAGGCAGGCTGATACTATGACGTCATTTCGATCTCCTGATATCACTAATAGCGCGCCTGGCTTCAGTACAGTGGTCATGTTGTGCACTTCACGAGCACAAAAATGGACACTACGTAAACGTCGGTGTTGATAGTCTCCCTCAAAAAGTACTTTGGCGCCAAGGTGATTGCATACGTCAATAACACGAGGGGCGATTAGATCAAAATTCCACGTAACAGATCCGAGTAAGGTGAAGTTTTTTCCGAAAATGGGCAGTTTCTTCAACTTATCCAATTGCGCTTTTTCTATAATGGGGTCAAACATCTCGGTTAAATCAGCTCTAACTCGGCCACGCTCATCAGTAGGGGCATTGACCTTATTAAAAATACAACCAATGACTTTTTTGCCTTTGTGACCGCCGTAACTATCGGCAACAATTTCCAATTTCTCATTCAACTGGTTTAGCATTAAATTACCTGGCGCCGTTACCATGACCAGACGTGCATCCAGGGCGTTACATATTTCACGATTAAGGCGCACTGCGTAGGGATGGTTTTCGGTGGAAATTAGACCTTCAATAATTGTGATATCTTCATCATGGGAACTGTGTTCAAACAAGGCGATGATCTCTTCCAAAAGCGTGTCCATTTTGTTCTGGCTGATCATTTCTTCTACGTAACTTGGCTGCATCGGTTTAGCAGGTTTTAATTGACTGGTTTTGCCAATAATTAAGGTGGATTTTTCGGCCTCTTTATCACCTTGTCGCGGCTGACCAACGGGTTTAAAGAAATTTACCTTGATACCTTGTTGGTGTAGAGCTCTCACCAGGCCTAAACTGACACTGGTTAGGCCAACATGTGAGCCAACCGGAACTAACATAATGCGACGGGGCATAGGGTTTCCTTTTTCAATTATTGCGAGTACTAATCGGTATAGAGTGCATATTTAATCGCATCTTGGGCAATTACCCACTCTTCATTGGTCGCTATTGCATAAATATTTATAGAGTGGTCTTGACTAATTTTTCCTGACTGGCCAAATCGCACAACTTGATTTCTTTCATTATCCAGAGTAAATCCAAGATGATTGAGATGTTTAACCGTATGACTTCTGATGTAACTTGAATTTTCTCCAATACCACCGGTAAAAACAAGTGCATCCAATGATCCAGTGACGACTAAATAAGCACCAATGTATTTGGCTAAGCGATAGGCAAATATGTCCAGAGCTAATAGTGCTTGAGCATTTCCCTGTCGTGCTTGTTCTTCTAGAGTGCGGCAGTCGTTGCTCTGTTGTGATATGCCTTGCAGCCCAGATTCTTTGTTAAGCATGTTGCTCACCTGAGTGGAGGTATATCCCAATTGTTCAATCAAAAATGTGGGTATGCTAGGGTCAATATCACCGCAACGTGTGCCCATAACCAAACCTTCCAAAGGTGTGAACCCCAGACTGGTATCCACTGCTTTACCTTGTTTTATTGCTGCAATACTGCAGCCGTTCCCAAGATGTGCTGTGATAAAATTGCATGTTTCCAGTGGTTTTTGTATTGCAGCGGCAGCTTGGTGCGCCACGAAATAATGGCTTGAACCATGAAAACCATAACGTCTGATGCCATGTTGTCGATACAAATCTATTGGCAGGGCATATAAATAAGCATGTTCGGGCATGGTTTGAAAAAATGCGGTATCAAATACTGCTACCTGTGGCAGATTGGAAAAAGCGTTTTGTGCACTTTGTATGCCCGCCAGGTTTGCCGGATTATGCAGAGGAGCCATGTGTGCAGTATCTGCAATAGCCTGTTTAACTGAGTCATTGATCAGAGTTGAACGGGTAAAAGTTTCACCTCCATGTACCACTCTGTGACCCACTGACACTAATTGTTGTTGTAGGCTTTTATGCTCTGCGAGAACATCTTGTATAGCACTTAATGCTTGCTGATGAGTCGCGTATTCTGGTAATTCAAGCGTGGTCTTAGTGTCTTCTAAGCTATAGCTTAAGCCACTATCTGGATTGCCCAAACTTTCAGCCAGGCCGCTTAAAGGTGCTTCTCCTGTATTGCCATCAATAATGGCAAATTTGATTGAGGAGCTCCCGCAATTCAGTACTAAGACATATTGGTTTGTGTGTTTAGTCATAATTTCCAAATCAAATAATAGTCGCTGTGGGTAAATTCTAGTTGTCTATATTGATACTACTCTGAATCCGTCATTTTGAGATAGCAGTGGTATAATAGTTTTTTGGGTATTGAAACTACATTTTATATAACCCATGGTTTTAGCGTTACGACCGTTAAAGAGGTAAACTACGTATTAATGATAACGAATAAGGTAAAACATGTCGCAATCACTCACTGCTTTGTTTAAAGACGGGCAACAATACATGCACACTTGGCCCGTTAAAAAAGAACTGTTTGCGCTTTTCCCTGATAGTAGGGTAGTGGCGGCAACCAAGTTTTCAATTAAAACCATGCCGCCACTTGCTGTATTGACGGTTGCGGGCTCATTTAATTTCTTTGCTTATGAATATTTACCTCAAACTATCGCCATGGCTGCTTTTTTTCTATCATTGCCTATGCAAGGTCTATTGTGGTTGGGACACAGATCGAATCAGTTTTTGCCGCCATCGACTAATAGCTGGTATCAGGGTATTTATCACAAAATGCAAATGCAAGGTTGTGCATTGCAAAGTTCCAAAGCCAGGCCAAAATATAAGGAACTGGCAAGATTGCTGAAAACTGCCTTTGATGAGCTGGATAAAGTTTTTACCAAACAATGGTTTTAGTATTACCTAGCTAACCTGAAGTCGGGATAAGCAACACTTACCCAACAAATACAGTATCAATAGTCTGGGCTATAATTATAACTTTGAGACACAAAGGAAAATTGACTTTTTCGACATTTCTGAACCCAATTTGAGGCTATCTAATGAGTTGTTTACTTAACAAGCAGTGTTTGTTTACAACGACGGCATAAATAAGTTTGTTGATGGCGCACTATTTTATTGTGTCTTCTAATTGATAATTCGATAGGGCCGCATTCGCAAAAATAAGCGAAGGTTCGACCTTGAACCTTTGCGACATCCATCGAGTGTCGCGTTGTGCCATACAGTCCAAACAAAAGATCCATAAGCATTTTCCATTGCCTGCCGTGAGGTTTAACTCTTCCATAAAGCTGGTATGTCAATAGGTGGCAAACTTCATGGGGTACTACTTCATCGATAAATAATTGCAAATTATCTTCGAGTAAAACCGGATTAAAGCGCAATTCGTTTGTCTGTAATCGCGCACTACCCGCTATCTTTCCCCGTTGGTTAAATAATGTTTTAGGTAACTCAAAGTCTTGCTTTAGTACACGCTGAGCATGGCTATAACATTGCTCAACACGTTGATTTATTTCTTGATGTTTAAACGTCTGTTGCATAGGACTAGATTATCAGTTTGATTCTTAATCGTTTTGGTGACAATTATCTGATTTTAAACAATAGTTGGAATAAATCATATACCCATGTTATCTCCAAATGACGGATTCAGAGCGACTGAGGTGCTTCAATTCAAGGCGTCCCCGAAAAAGAATGTCGTCTACCTTTTGTGAGTTCAACTGAACAACGCAGAAGTGGAGTGCCGCAACCGCTGTGTCCTTGCCTGTTTTAAAGCCATTTATACGGCCTTGACTATTTTTTAAATTAGAACCCTTTTCTTTTAAGCAAAGGCCGACTGAAAATAGTTGCCTTGCCTAAATGGCTTTAAATTTCCGCTGAAACGGGCATTTTGAGATAGTATGGTTATAAAACCGAATAAGGTGTTTTAATGGAACAACGTAGAAACATCGATTTTCGCTTTCTGGCTGAACCGACGGATGTCAACTTTGGTGGCTAAGTAAACGGAGGTATTGTAATGAAATGGATGGCTCAGGTGGGTTATGCCTGTGCCGCACAATGGAGTGCACGCTATTGTGTAACCGTTTCAATTGGCGGTATCCGCTTCATCAGGCCTATTCTTGTGGGCCAAATAGTTACTTTAAAGGCCAAAATTGTACATACTGGAAAAACCAGTATGCATGTATTTATTAGCATTGAAGCAGGCGATCCTAGGCTCAGTAATACCGTAGAAACGGGGCATTGTATTATAGTGTTTGTGGCTAGTGACGAGGCAGGTTACCCGGTAGCGGTACCAAGC
>JBLHNW010000347.1:0-4542 GCA_047622205.1 Paraglaciecola sp. | reverse complement strand
AGACTGCAGAATTTACCGGTGACTTGTTTTGGGTCGTCATGATTGCATTGTTGTTTAGCTGGGTCTTGGCCTTAACTATCACCCCCCTTACTTGTTATTGGTTATTTCCAGAAACGGTTGAAGGTGAAACAGAAGCAAGCCAACAAGAAGAAGACAAAGAAGGCGCATTTTTTATACAGTATAAAAAGCTAATGCGATGGGCATTGCATTCACGCTGGCTAGTTATCAGCTTTGTTCTCGGTCTCTTTGCATTATCAATTTGGGGGGCCCAGTTCATGACTCAGGGCTTCTTCCCTCGCTCAACTTCACCTCAAATGGTTGTCGATATTTGGATGCCAGAAGGCACAAGGATTGAGCACACTGAACAATACATGATCGAAATCGAAGGTTTTGTCAGCCAGATGGAAGGGGTCAATGCGGTACAAACCCTAATCGGTGGGGGTACCATTCGATATATGTTGACCTATGGCTCAGAGTCAGCAAATAGTTCTTATGGACAGCTGCTAGTGCGAGTCGATAATTACAAAGAAATCGATGGCATGATGCCTATAGTGCAAGACTTTATCGCGAAAAATTACCCTGAAGCACAAGCTAAAGCATGGCGCTTTGTTCTCGGTCCGGGTGGTGGTTCTGCTGTAGAGGCCGAGTTTAGTGGTCCAGATCCCATTGTTCTGCGCCGTCTCGCTAACGAAGCTAAGATGATAATGAACGCAGATGGTAGCGCCCTCTCTGTAAAAGACGATTGGCGCGAACCGGTCAGTATCATTCAGCCTATTTACTCTGCAAGCAAGGCCCGTCAGGCAGGTGTTTCCAGAGAAGATTTGTCAGAAGCTATTGCGAGTTTCTACAATGGGAAACAAGTAGGTACATTTAAAGAAGGCACCGATTTAATTCCTATCGTATCCCGTTTGCCCGGAACCGAAGTCGCTTCGATAAACGATATTAGAAGCATTCAAGTCACTAGTTCAATAACGGGTAAAACCGTGCCTATATTGCAAGTAACTGATGGCTTCAAAACGATCTGGCGTAACGGAAAACTTCGCAGCGAAGACCGTGTGTTTAGAATAAAAGCCCAATCTGATCCTCTCCCAGGTGAACTAGCAGCCACTTTAGTTAGCCGGATTAAACCAAAAATCGAGGCCATTGATTTGCCCGATGGTTATGCATTTGAGTGGGGCGGAGAGAGTGGCTCATCCGCAGAATCGAGCAGTGATTTAATGTCGACCATTCCTCTTGGTTTTCTGGCTATGGTGCTCGTTGTTGTGGCGTTATTTGGCAAGATAAAACAACCATTGGTTATTTGGTCAGTTGTGCCACTTGCTTCGATTGGCGTGGTATTTGGTTTAGTGGTGACGGGAGTACCTTTGGAATTTATGGGTATGTTGGGCTTACTTTCCTTATCCGGTTTATTGATACAAAACGGTATTATATTGGTCGATAGAATGGATACTGAGATTGACGAAGGAAAACCACGTTTTGACGCTATAGTCGATTCTGCAGCGAGCAGAGTTCGCCCAGTGGTGTTGGGGTCATTTACCACTGCACTGGGTGTTATTCCGTTATTTTTTGACGCGTTTTTTCAATCCATGGCCGTGGTCATTGTCTTTGGATTGAGTTTCGCAACCGTAATTACTTTATTATTTGTACCCGTTCTGTATGCCACCTTTATGCAAGTGGATGCTAAGGAGACGGCATTATGAAACACCTAACTTACTTTTTACTTATAACAAGCACACTTTCATTAGCAGGGTGTTCCTCTACTCGTGATGGATCTTACGATAAATCAGTAGTTGCAGCGGCTACCAACGCCCCAGCTGCATGGTCAACTGCATTCTCTGAAAATGTCAAAGGCCCTGAAAACTGGTTGCAAGAATTTGCCGATCCTAAACTGATGGCGCTAATAAAAGAAGGACAAAAAAATAATCTCGACTTGAAAATAGCCGCTGGCAACATGGATACTGCCTGGCTATTAGCTGAAAAATCCGGTGCTGCTTTGCAACCTAATGTCAATCTAGCTCTTAATGGAGGCCAATCTGGTAGCGTTGACGGCGGCGGTTCATCATCTTCGTTTGGTGTGGGTTTGCAAGTAGATTGGGAGCTCGATGTGTGGGGCAGGATCCGAGCAGGCAGCACTGCCGCAGAAGCGCAAGCACAGGCTAGCCAAGCTGATTATTTATTTGCTAAACACTCCCTTAGTGCCAATATTGCAAAAACTTATTTTAAAGTGATTGAAGCGAAATTACAGGCCCAAATCACTAAAGAAAATCTGACGGTCCTAGAAAAAACCATGAGTATCACGCAAGTTAAATACGATAATGGTTTGTTGACTGGGCAAGACGTTGCAGTGAATAAAGTGAATTTGGCGAATGCGTCTGAGCAATTAATAACAACTCAAAGTGCCAAACGGGAAGCGATACGTGCACTTGAAGTGCTGTTAGGACGATATCCAGATGCGTCTTTAGATATTCCTGATGTATTACCGGATTTACCGGCTCCGCCTCCAGCCGATTTACCTTCGAGCGTGCTTGAACGTCGACCCGATATCATTGCTGCCGAAAGACAGGTCGCTGCGGCATATTCAGCAACAGATCAGGCAAAAGCTGCGCAATTACCGCGTTTTTCACTCAGTGGTAATTTAGGTGGTTCGTCAGACTCTCTTTCAAACGTTTTGAGTCCAGGTAATGTCGCTTGGCAGTTAGCATCAAACTTATTGGTTCCTTTGCTTGATGGTGGTTCAAGAAAAATTGATGTTGAGATCGCTAATGTAGAACAGCAACAAGCCTTGGATAATTATCGGAAAAGTGCATTAAACGCATTCTCAGAAATTGAACAGAATCTTGACAATGGACATGATTTTGCCAGTCGTAAAAAAGCGCTTGAGGAAGCCTATCAAGAGAGCGAAAAAGCTTTAAAAATTGCCAATATACGCTACCAAGAAGGAGAAAATGAACTGTTAGACACGCTGCAAATCCAACAACAGGCAATGTCAGCAGAAAGCAGTTTATTATCGATTAAACGTAGTCAATTGGAGCAACGCGTCAATCTCTATCTAGCACTTGGGGGCACTTGGTAAAGTCAGGGGATTACAGTAGATGGAATTAACCATAGGATATTGAAAAATATGCTGATGAGCAGACTATTGGAATCGTGGAAAAGCAATTTAATTGATAACAACTTAATCACGGGGTTTTAAATGAACATAGCTGATTTATTAGAACTAGCGTTATCACTAAATAGCCGCCTAGATAATCATTGGACCTTATTTGTTTCGATTCATTTGGCATTATTAGGTGGTGTCATTTATATCGACCGACCTCTTAGGAGAAATGAAAAAATTGTTGCCGTGCTTATTTATAGTGGATTTGCACTAGTTAATTACATGATGATGAGAAACGCGGTGATTTTTCTAGACCGTGTTTACTTGGATATCTTAGCGTTAAAGAATGAGGCCTGCTGTATTAACAGTAATGTGGTTCAACATGTGGTCAATCTTTACGAACAAGGCAGTACGTCGCAAACTTTAATGAGTATTGTTATTGTGCATATCATTATGTACCTACTCACCGTTATTGTGATAATTAACGATAAAGTACGTTCTAAGGTCGAAGACGGTGAAGAATCCGAAGAAATAGGGACGCATTAAGGTATTAAAATGTAGTCGCTCAGATTCGATTAGAACGACTACTTAGCTGTAGACATGTTGAACCAAAATATAGGTAGTACTGTTCTTCGCAAAGCAGGTAAAGCTGTGCCTCACTCACGAACTTTTTTCAAGCGCTTTATAAAGTTATCAATCCAGATGTCTAGTACCTCTTTCACTGCCTTGACGTTGTCATCACCATTTTGATTGATTGTGCCGCTTAATTCCTTGGTTGCTGTCATTGCAAATACCCGTTGACTGTCTGTGCCTAAAAGAAACTCTGTTTCAATTGATACTTCGGTGAGAATATCTTTTTGTTCTGTTGCCAATAAATACGCAGCATTACCCGCATTCAATACAATTCTAAAAGGTACCAAATCTGTTACGGACAATTCTGGGTCGGCCAGTTTAATCCCCGAAAAGGCCCCGCGTATAGTGAGGGTATTTTCATCTGCTTTTTGCACTAACTGATAATTTTCTACCAATTTTTCTGACAAGTTTTTATGAAAATAAGTAACAAGATCAGTAAGCTGATTGACATTTAAAGGTGATTTAAGATTTGGTTTTAACCACACTTCAAAGGGTTCTAGCTTGATACTTCGAATGTTCTTCAAACGTTTGTTGTCGAAACCACTTGCTATATAAAGTTTGCTATTATCATATTCTTTACTGTCTTGTAGGCGCGAGTAATCGCCTAAAAATCCAGATTTGGTGTTATCCAATTGACTAGCGCAGCCCTGAATAAATAAAAAGGCAATCAAAAATAATCCCTTAAAGTACACATCGATAGTTTTCATATTTTGTCCTTTTCAATTAGAGCTGCCATATTATGTAACAGATAGCGTTTTATGATTATCTATCTCAGGTCAGTAGTACTAACAAATAAATCATCTTGTGAAGCT
>JBLHNW010000346.1:0-4568 GCA_047622205.1 Paraglaciecola sp. | reverse complement strand
ACGCGCCTTTACAAGCCCTCATAGTCGATTCGTGGTTTGATAACTATCAAGGTGTGGTCTCGCTTGTGCGGATAATGCATGGCGAGTTGCGCAAAGGTGACAAAATAAAAATCATGTCAACCGGTGGCATCCATCAGGCTGACAAAGTCGGGATTTTTACGCCAAAAGCGACTGACACCGGGGTGCTTAGAGCCGGTGAAGTAGGCTTTGTTGTCGCCGGTATTAAGGAAATTCATGGTGCGCCAGTTGGTGATACTATTACACTGGCACGTAATCCGGCCAAAGAAGTATTACCGGGTTTTAAGAAAGTGAAACCTCAGGTTTATGCTGGCTTATTTCCGATCAGTTCTGACGATTATGAAGATTTTCGGGACGCTCTGGCGAAGTTGAGTCTAAATGATGCTTCTTTATTTTTCGAACCTGAGAGTTCTTCAGCCTTAGGTTTCGGGTTTCGAATTGGGTTTTTGGGCATGTTGCACATGGAGATCGTTCAGGAGCGTCTGGAGCGTGAATACGATCTGGACTTGATCACTACTGCGCCTACAGTAGTGTATGAAGTAGTGACCAATGCAGGTGAAACGGTGTATGTAGACAACCCGTCTAAATTGCCGGCGGTCAACGATATTAAAGAAATTCATGAGCCAATTGTTGAAGCGCACATATTGGTACCCCAAGAGTACTTAGGCAATGTGATCACCTTGTGTATTGAAAAACGCGGCATGCAAAAGAGCATGACTTACCATGGTAAACAAGTCGCGGTCACCTATGACCTGCCAATGGCAGAAGTGGTCATGGACTTTTTTGATAGACTGAAATCAACCAGTCGCGGCTTTGCTTCTCTGGACTATAATTTTAAGCGTTTTCAGACTGCGGATATGTGCCGATTGGATATCATGATCAATGCTGAAAAAGTGGATGCCTTAGCCATGATCACTCACAAAGACAACTCTCAGTCCCGAGGACGTCAGTTGGTTGAAAAATTGAAAGAATTGATCCCAAGACAAATGTTCGATATTGCCATACAAGCGGCGATTGGCAGTCAAATTATTGCCCGAAGTAGTATTAAACAGTTACGCAAAAATGTAACTGCAAAATGTTATGGTGGGGATATCAGTCGTAAGAAAAAATTATTGCAGAAACAAAAAGAAGGTAAGAAGCGCATGAAATCAGTAGGTAATGTTGAGTTACCACAAGAAGCTTTCCTGGCATTGCTGAAGGTGGGTAAATAGATGGCCAATTATTTCTCAATTTTTCTAGTGATATTGACTGTTTCGTCCGGCCTGATTTGGCTGGCAGACTCGATATTGTTTGCGCCAAAACGCAAAGAGAGAATGGCATTGGCACAAAGTGCCGCTAGCGATAATTCAGCTGGACAGTCTGATGTGCAATTACCCTGGCTGGTAGATACTGCACAGCAAATATTTCCGGTGATAGCCTTCGTTCTGGTTTTACGTTCTTTTTTATATGAACCATTTCAAATTCCTTCCGGTTCGATGATGCCGACTCTTCTAGTAGGTGATTTTATTCTGGTGGAAAAATTTACTTACGGCCTTAAAGATCCGGTTGTTCGTAACAAGTTTTGGGACTTAGGTGCTCCAGAAAGAGGCGATGTAGTTGTATTTAAGTACCCGCTAAACCCTAGCCAAGATTATATAAAGCGGGTAGTGGGCTTGCCAGGTGATACGGTTATTTATCGCAACAAGCAGCTTTCAATCAAACCAGCCTGTGACAAAGCCGACGAATGCCAGGATTTTGCAGCAGTGGAATTAAAGTTTGAAAGTAGTGGTGAAGATTTTCAGAACTTTGCACCCTTGCAAAAATTTACCGAACAACTCGGTGAAGTAAGTCATTTTATTTACCGTACACCGAGTCGGTCAAACCGAACAGCCGATTTTTATCAGCAGCCAGGCACCCAAGTTGACGAGTGGATCGTTCCTGAAGGCCAGTATTTTGTGCTGGGCGATAATCGGGATAACAGTACTGATGGTCGATATTGGGGCTTTGTTCCCGATGAAAATTTGGTTGGGAAAGCCGTGGCTATTTGGATCAGCTTTGAATTTGACCGAGTGCCGAGTAGTTGGATACCTGCCTGGATACCTACTGGTGTCAGATTTAGTCGAGTGGGTGGCATCACCTAAATGCAACTGATTGACCCTTATAAGTTGTTTTACAAGCGGATTGGTTATGAGTTTGCCAATGCCTCTAATCTGTCCCTTGCTCTGACACATCGCAGTGCCGCCTCGCAACATAACGAAAGGTTGGAATATCTTGGCGATGCGGTGTTGGGAATGGTTATCGCCAAGGCATTATTTTCGCGTTTTTCTGCTTCTCCTGAAGGTGATTTGACGCGTATGCGTGCTAGCTTGGTCAAAGGTGTTACTTTAGCCGAAGTTGCCCGGGAATTTGACCTAGGTGAATTATTATTACTTGGTCCCGGTGAATTAAAAAGTGGCGGTTTTCGTCGCGATTCTATTTTAGCCGATACTTTGGAAGCCATTATTGGCGCAATATATTTAGAAGCGGGTCTGGAAGTATGCGAGCCACTGATATTAAGCTGGTTCGCTCCTCGCTTTGCTGCCCTAGATCCAGATACAGCACAGAAGGACAACAAAACTTGTTTGCAAGAGTTTTTACAAGCCAGAAAACTTCCCCTGCCGGTTTATCAAGTGAGTGAAATAACAGGCAAGTCTCATGAGCAAACCTTTTTTGTCGAGTGCACTGTTGAAGGATTAGACAAAGCCGTTATTGGTAAAGGTCACAGCAGACGAATAGCAGAACAACAAGCCGCTAAACGCGCCTTTGAGATATTACAAAAATGACCGACAACACTTTTTGCGGGATGATTGCCATCGTAGGCCGCCCTAATGTGGGGAAATCCACCTTACTCAACAAATTACTTGGCCAAAAAGTCAGTATTACCTCGAGAAAACCACAGACTACACGCCACCGAATCATGGGTATTGATACACAAGCTGATCGGCAGGCAGTGTACGTTGATACACCAGGTTTACATATTGACGAAAAAAGGGCCATTAATCGCTATATGAATCGCGCGGCATCCAGTTCAATTGGAGATGTTGGCTTGGTTTTATTTATAGTTGAAGGTACCCATTGGACAGATGATGATCAGATGGTGCTTGGCAAAATCAAACAAAGTGGCGCCGATTGCTGGTTGATAGTAAATAAATCCGACAATGTGAAAGACAAAGAAACTATGTTGCCACATTTGAAGTGGTTGGGGGAGCAGCATACATTCCAACAAATTATGCCTATTTCGGCAAAAACAGGTAAAAATGTGGAAACTTTGCGCAACCTGGTGCAAGAATCATTGCCTCCTAGCGAGTTCTATTTTCCTGAAGATTATATTACAGATCGTTCTAGTCGTTTCATGGCGGCTGAAATTATTCGTGAAAAACTGATGCGTTTTACTGGCGATGAATTGCCATATTCGATTACTGTCGAAATTGAACAATTTATGATGGCTGACAATGGCATATATAGAATAAACGGCTTGATTCTAGTTGAACGAGATAGCCAAAAAAGTATGGTTATAGGCAAAGGGGGTCAACGTCTAAAAACTATTGGTGCTGAATCGCGCAAAGATATGGAACACTTATTCGAAAATAAAGTGTTTCTCGAACTTTGGGTAAAAGTTAAATCAGGCTGGGCGGATGACGAAAGGGCCTTGCGAAGCTTGGGTTATGGACTGGATAGCTAATCTGGCTTATATCCCCATGTCACCTTAAACTCCCGTTGAATCCGTCATTTTAAGGTAGTATGGGCATACTATAATTTAGAGGTTTGTAATTGGACTCACTAAACGATATTCGACGAGAGTACACCAAGGCAGCTTTGGATCGTGACTCTCTTGAAGATGATCCCTTGGTGCTTTTTGGACGATGGTTGGAAAACGCCATTGATGCAAAATTAGCCGACCCAACAGCGATGACTGTTGCTACAGTTGACGGCGACGGCCAACCTTCTCAGAGAATTGTACTACTTAAAGATGTCAGCCAGGGTGGATTCGTTTTTTATACCAATTTAGGTAGTCGAAAAGCTCAGGAGTTAAAGCAAAACACTAAAATTTCCCTGCATTTCCCATGGCACATGTTGGAACGGCAGGTGAAAATATGTGGTACCGCACAACGACTTTCAAATAGTCAGGTGGCGCGTTATTTTATCTCTAGACCGAAATCTAGCCAACTCGCAGCATGGGCTTCTCAACAGAGTAGACCTATTGCAAGCAGACAATTATTGCTTGCGAAATTTAACCAAGTAAAAGAAAAATTTGCTAAGGGCGAGATCCCTTTACCTAATTTTTGGGGCGGTTACAGAGTTCTTCCCCATGAAATCGAGTTCTGGCAAGGTGGTGAACATCGCTTACATGATAGATTCCTGTATCGCAAAGATGCTGGGGATAACTGGCAAATTGAACGATTGATGCCTTAATCTAAGATCTGATCGGAGCACAGTATACCCATGCCACCTCAAAACTGCCCGAAGGGAGCGTCTGGGGCACTCCACTTCCGTATTATCCTCTATCCTTAGGTAGACGACATTCCTTCAAG
>JBLHNW010000345.1:0-4594 GCA_047622205.1 Paraglaciecola sp. | reverse complement strand
CCCATTATGATAATTCTCCACAGCAGTCGTTCCCTTTCTGTATAGGCGGACACTTAACCGAACCATAAGAACAATAAACGCAACAGTCGCCAGCCAATGGTTTAATAATACTTTTGCACGAACAACACTCATAAAAAAACTGGCAATAGTCGGTAGGCATTATTTCCACTTTGCTGTACCCGCATTGCGGACACTTCAAAATGGAATGCAATTCTACCTCACCCATTGCTATTTATACTCCAAGCAAACAAAACTAGTCGAAGGAAAACGGCTCGTAATTGCGACCTTACAATTTATCACCAAAGTCTCACTCGTTGCTCAGGTGCTAACCACATGGCATCACCTTCTTTTACATCAAAAGCCTGATGAAATTCATCCATATTACGATACACACCATTTACCCGGTACTTTAACGGAGAATGAGGATCAGAAGCCAAGCGGTTAACCGTTGACTCTCGTTTGTATTTGCCTTTCCGCGACATGGCGTAGCCGATAAAGAAACGTTGTGCACCGGTGAATCCATCGATGACTGGTGATTCTTGACCTTGCAGGCTGCGAATATAAGCTTTGTAAGCAACTGTCACTCCAGACAAATCTCCAATATTTTCACCCAAGGTTAATTCCCCGTTAATTGTCATACCTTCAATTGGAGAGTACTGGTTATATTGTTCCACCAATACTTTAGTGCGTTGTTCAAACGACTTGCGATCCGCTTCGCTCCACCAATTATTCAGATTGCCGTCACCGTCATATTTACTGCCACTATCATCAAAACCATGGCTAATTTCATGCCCTATAACACCGCCTATCGCACCATAATTAATCGCGTCATCGGCATTTAACTGGAAGAAAGGTGGTTGCAAACGCGCTGCCGGAAAGACTATTTCATTTTGGGTAGGATCATAGTAGGCATTCACCGTTTGTGGGGTCATAAACCATTCATTACGGTCAATCGGTTTACCTAGCTTATTGATCTCTCTGTTATATTTATATTCCAGAGAGCGCTGCATATTGCCGAAATGATCGCCGGCAACAATCTTAAGTGCAGAATAGTCACGCCATTCGTCAGGGTAACCGACCTTAGTGGTAAATTTGGAACGTTTGATTTTAGCGGCCTTTTTAGTGTCCTCGCTCATCCAATCCAGCCCGTCTATGCTCTCATCAAACACGGCCATCACATTGCCAACCAACTCATTCATTTTTTCTTTGGCTTGTTTGGGAAAACGTTGCTCAACGTAAAGTTTACCTACTGCCTCACCAAGTGAACCGTTAACTATTGCAATTCCCCTTTTCCAACGCGGACGCTGTGTCGACTGACCACGCAAGGTCTTAGTCATAAATTCGAAATTTGCTTCATCGAGGGCCAAAGTTAGATGGGCTGAATTGCGGCGCAATAGGTTATAGGCTAAATAATCTTTCCAGGTTTGCAAATCAATCTCTGCAAGCAATTTATCCACAGCGCTGAAGTAACTTGGTTGGCTAATAATAATTTCATCCACGCCATCCAAATCTAGATGCTTGAGCAATGTAGACCAGTTAATTTCACTGCCAAGCTTGCTCAACTCGCTTTTTTGATAAGGATTATAGGTAAGTTCATCATTTCTATTTTTTACCTTGTCCCACTGATTTACGGCCAGTTGATATTCAAGTTGATACACCGCGTTAGCACGTTTGTCGTTCATATCACTATCCACAAACGACAGCATATTTTTGATAAAACCGGGCAGGCCATCACGCGCCTTTGCGAAGTTTTTGTTGTCCAATTGCAGATAATAATCGCGGTTAGATAGAGTCAGACCATCCTGTCCAAAATACACCGCATACTCACTGGAATTTTTAAGATTTGGCGAAATGTAATAGCCAAAAGGTACTTCTATATCATCACGAATAAACTGCGCCCAGACAGCCAATAATTGTTGTTTATTAGCGATTGCGGCAAGTGCATCCAACTTTTCCTTTATCGGACTGAACCCCTTGCTTTCAATACTTGCTTGATCCATCCAACTAGCAAATAAGTCTCCCACCTTTTGCGCTTCAGAATCTTGCGGATTAGTCGCTTTTGCAGATTTTTCAATGATCTCCCGCAGAGTAAGCTCGGCTTCTTCATACACTTCGGTGTAAATACTGTAGCCCGAATAAATGTCTGGTATCTCAGTTGTGTTTAGCCAGCCGCCGTTGGCATACTGATAGAAGTCGTCTTGCGGACGAACACTTGTATCCAATGCAGAAACATGCACGCCAGAGGGCAATTTGACTGACTCAGAACTCTTGTCGTTCGCGGTACTTGATGGAGGATCTTGCGGCCCGGAGCATGCTGTAAGGGTCATCAGCACGGTGCTGACGATAAGTGATTTAATAGTGAGCATATAGCTTCCTTTTTTATTATTCTTTTGAGAAATTTTATAAACAACACTTATTCTAACAATAGATAAGCAGTGCGGTAAGTCAAATGAATTCCTTGTTACAAATTAGCCAAAATGTTGGAATTTACTGACAGATATGCGCGGGTACGATACTAAGAAGGCACATCAATTGCTGTGGACTAATTTCGATTTCCAGGCCTCTTTTACCGGCACTAACAAAGATAGTTTGAAAATTTTCAGCGCTGACATCTAACACTGTTTTTAAGCGTCTTTTCTGTCCTACCGGGCTCACACCACCTAGTACATAGCCACTTACCCGTTCAACTTCCAGTTTGTCTGCCATTGCTGCTTTTTTTGCGTTGAGCGCCTTGGCCAGTCGCTTCATACTGAGCATTGATGCAACAGGTAAAATAGCAACACAAAGAGAATTGTCGTCGAGCTTAACCATGAGGGTTTTAAATACTTGAGCGGGGTCAACCGACAATTTTTCGGCCGCTTCGAGGCCAAAGGATTCGGCAGCGCTGTCATGCTCGTACTGATGTACCTTATGGGTGATTTTGGCTTTTTTAAGGAGGTTTATTGCCGGAGTCATAACTACCAATTATCCATTGGGTACATACTGTTATTATCATATCCCACTAACTAGAGTGTAGGAAATATTATGTAAAAAAAGTAGTGCTTAGCCTAATGTTGTTAATCCCATTATCAGGCTGTGGTGGCTCAGGAACAAGCAACCAATTGTGGGCCCTTTCAAGACTGCAAACATCTGATTATGTTTTGCCCTATGCGGTGGGCAGTAAATTTGAAGTCAATCAGGGGAACTGCTCCGGCTTTGGGCATAGTGCGTTTTGGACTTATGGTTACGATTTCATTATGGATATTGGCACTCAGGTCACAGCTATGCGCAGCGGGACGGTATTTCATGTTCAGGATGGCACCCCGGATGGCAATAGAGCAGGTACCAATCTTATTATTGTGGCGCATCTAAATGGCACGTTTGCCTTATACTCCCATATTATACCCAAGTTACTTCAAAACACTCATTTCAGAACGACTGGGGTGCTTCAATTCAAGGCATCCTCTTGAAGGAATGTCGTCACCCTTTCGAAAGGGGATAACCCAGAAGTGGAGTGCCCCAGTCGTTCCGTCCCGGCGGGTTTTAAAACGATTTATGCTGCGTTGGTAGTTTTTGATTTAGGCCCACTAGACCTGCAATTAACCACCTGGCCTAAATCGCTTTAAATTCCCGCTGAAAGAGCGTTTTGAAGTGGCTTGGGTATACACCCTTAGCGGGGTATTGGTAAGTAAAGACCAACAAGTGCAAGCTGGCGATATTATTGGCCTAAGTGGAGACACAGGTAACACTGGTGGTCTACAGCATTTACACACTTCGCTACATCCCTGCGGCGGACTTCCAGGTTTGACGGGTGTGGCAGATAAGAATTGCCCGACTATGCCTTATAACTTTCGTAATACCGAAGCCAATCCAGAAGGACTCATTGCGAGAAGAACCTACACCGCAGAAATTTACTAACAATAATTGCGCTCAATTTCAGCTTCAAACTGCTTAACTTGCGGCTAGTAAGTCTAGTTTAGCCTTACAACTCTGTGTATTGTGCGAGCATATTAAAGCTTGAAACTAAAACTTCTAGAAACCCGCGATTTTGCGTGAGTAGGTTTATTCAAAATTTCATAAAGTATGTAACTGGGGCAAAACCAAAGCTTAGGCACTATAGAAATTCGAAGAGTTAAGGTCTGAAACTCAGACCTGCATAAGAGTAGGCTGACTAGCCGGGTTGCACGAAAGCGGATCAACGACCAAGCTCCTCCGAAGTTCGGCACTACTGCGATAGCGGACAGTCGTGGTATTTTAGGATTCGTCTCAAAAGTGCCAATACCCGTCATTCAGCTTTTCTAAAAACACCCTAAGTTTGTTCCCTTAGCCGCCATTCAGCTATGCTTAAACCATGCTAGATGCCAAACATGTTTTCACCGAAGTCACTCTCGATACCGCTTATTTATGGTTGTGTAAGCAGCGTGCTAACTTTCCTGCTAATGCGGATATTTGGCACCTGCGTTTTCACTGGCACACTATCCGTGGTGAGTTGCTGCAAACGCTCAACATACAAGATTACACCTTCATGCCGCTCAGTGTGGTCACCAAAGCCGATGGTGAAACCCTTCACTTGTGGTCATCACAAGATGCGCTGGTATTAAAGATGTTAGCCATG
>JBLHNW010000344.1:0-4607 GCA_047622205.1 Paraglaciecola sp. | reverse complement strand
GCAGCGGATTTAATAAAAGACAAGTCCGGGCGATGATCCTCTTTAAACGGTGTGGGCACGGCTATCATAAACACATCAGCAGCTTCAGCGACTAATGTTGCTCTTAACTTGCCCATTGTCACAGCAGCTTGAACAACCATATCCAAATCAGGCTCGACAATATGCACACGGCCCTGATTAATCGTCTCAACCGCGTTTTCTGAGACATCAACACCGACAACTTCAATACCTCGAGAAGCAATAACTGCTGCAGTTGGTAAACCTATATAACCCAAACCTATTACCGATACTTTGTTAAATGCCATTCTTTACTCCGCTAATATTGCATTTAAAATTCTTTCACATGCCTTTCCATCCCCATAAGGATTGTGGGCAAAAGACATGCGTTGATATGCGCTTTCATCTAATAACAAGGATTCAGTCTCAGTAACTATCTTGTCATAGTCAGTACCGACCAACTTAACCGTACCGGCGTCTACTGCCTCAGGGCGCTCAGTAGTATCTCGCATCACTAACACGGGTTTGCCGAGAGAAGGAGCTTCTTCTTGCACACCGCCCGAATCTGTCAAGATGATGTGTGCTTGACTCATCAAATAAACGAACGGCAAATATTCTTGTGGCTCGATTAAATAGATGTTTGCCACATTGGCTAAGATCCGCTCCACCGGTTCACGCACGTTGGGATTAAGATGCATCGGATATATGATTTGCACATCATGGTTGAGCGCCAAATACCGCAGTGCCTCGCAAATCCGTTCAAAACCATCGCCAAAACTTTCACGTCTGTGACCTGTCACCAATATCATTGGTTTTTCCGAATCAATAAAATCAAAGGCCTGGCGCATTTTGTTATTAATTTCGGGGTCAGTTTGAATTTTTTGTTCAACCTGTAATAAGGCGTCAATCACTGTATTGCCGGTGACAAACAACTGTTCTTCAGCCACATTCTCTCGCAACAGATTTGCTTTCGCAGTTTCTGTTGGAGCAAAATGCCAATGAGTAATAGCGCCAGTCAACTTACGGTTGATTTCTTCTGGCCAGGGACTATAAATATTACCGGTACGTAAGCCCGCTTCAACATGTCCAACGGGAACACGTTGATAAAAAGCCGCTAAAGATGAGGCCATAGTAGTGGTGGTGTCTCCATGCACCAAAACCAGATCTGGCGTCCAGCTCTTCAGTACATCTCGCACCCCACATAATACTCGACTAGTAATATCATACAAATCCTGACCCGGCTGCATGACATCAAGGTCAAAATCGGGCTGCAAGTCAAACAGGGACAAAACCTGATCTAACATTTCCCGGTGTTGTGCAGTTACACAGACCTTTGCATCAATCTCTGGATGACTCTTTAGTAAAAGAGCCAAAGGTGCCATTTTAATGGCCTCAGGTCGAGTTCCAAATACCAATAGTACCCTTTTTGTCATTTACTTACCCATCCGAGATTTTGTTTTTTGACTGTTATTTCATCAATTTTTAAAAGTACCAACATTGCCATAGGACTAATGTGACGGTGACGTTCCAATATATTCAGGGGATATAACAATATTGTCAACAAAGGCATAGATATCCTTTTTAACTGTTGCCGTGCCGCCATGGAAAATATTAAACCAAGCGCGCTCGATTTTTAAACGATCGACGGTTCGAAAATTCACAGAATGATTGCTGTAAACTTTTTCCCCATCAATCCATGCTTCCAAAATGCCGTTTTTCTTACCAAGTGTATTCAATTTGACTCTCTGCTCTAGCGAATACCAACGGTTGCGTTGCAACATACCCATAGATTCAGAATTTTGATTCCAGACAATAGAATTTCCATACAAACTGGGCATATCGGCATGGTAAAGATAACTGCCAATCGGCACCAGACCTGCCAACGGATTGCGACTTGGTACAATATTTTTAAAGATACCACGTGCAGACCAACCATTAGTGCCATCTGCCCGTCGGCCTCCCCAACCGGCAGTGCCATATGTGCCGGCTAATCCTGGCAATTTACCTCCCTGAACAGTTTCCCACCCTTTTCCAAGTCGAAGGTCGTATTTGAGATACGCTTCTTCAGGTTCGAATCCCAGGCGTTTTTTGAAAAAATAGGACAAACTCATACCGGTATTTTTTCCCTTAGGGATCTTTGCCTCAAGGGCAAAACCACTAATAGGAACGAAACCTTCTTGATCATTTTTTAACACGCGACGCATGGATTGATAGCCTGAGCCTTTATTTAAATGCCGAAGCCAATCTGAGTTCTCAAAATTTTGTTGATAAAAATATTTATCCGGATCACCTCGGGTTATTTCAAATTCTTGGGTAATCGGAGAAAATTTTTGATTTATATTCACTCGATATATACCGTAAAATGGTTTGCTTCCATATCGCTTAGGTTGAGAATGCAAAAATAATCTAGCACTTATTAGTTCAGAATCTATGTGGTGCAAATCCGTGTATAACAGGATCGCCCCGTTGCCACCAAGTGTTTTACTGCTACCCGAACATTTATAGGTACTGGCAGATATTGACGTATCTGCCTCAATGGCAAATCGAATAACTTTATCTTTAAGAGTAAACTCCAGGTAGGGACGAAAATTTTCATCTTCTGCTTCACTACTATCGAAATGCTGCGTACCACCGCTGGTCCGCTTAATCAGAAAACCCTGATTGGGATATTTTCCGTTTAACCAGGATTTAACTAAGGTAGAGACATCCCATTCGTTCCATTTAGGCCCTTTATCACTAAGCAAACTATTTTCCGCAAACGCCCGCACACCATTTTTAAGGCCATCTGCATCGCTAAATTCGAGATCTTTCGACTCCCATTTCAGGGCCGCAGCACCATTATAAAAATCTCGCCCAGCGCCGTCTTTAAATCCTGTTTGTTTACTGCATTCACCTTCTGCCCAGACCATATCTGCATAGACGTGAAAAGAATTAAGCAGTAATAACAAACCTAAAAATCGAATCATTAATAAACCTTAAGAAACCGCATCACCAGGCATAACTCAGACCCAGTCTGGCGCTCGAACCAGGTAATAAAAAGCCAATAGAATCCTGATACTTTTTATTAAAAACATTTTCAATTGCAACATAACCCTGAAGTTGCTCGTTGTATTGCCAATTGAGCGATGCGTTTATTCGCGCATAACCGGGTAATGTTAACACACCGGTTGGTATGGAACTGTCTAAAAATTCCGACTTATAACTGGCATCCAGTTCAGCAGACCAACTATTATTGATGTGTATATACGCGGCAATACCACCAAACCATTTTGGTCTACGCCGCAATTTTTGCGACTGTTCTGCCACACTTACATCAGTATACGTTAGGTGAGCATCAAGCGTTAACCAGCTGTATGGGAGCAAAGATGCGCTTAATTCAAGGCCTTCGCTGTTGACGAGGCTACGATTTACCGATGTAAATAACTCCGAGTCAAAATCTACCAGATCCTTATATTCGTTATCAAATATTTGTACATAGAAATGCCGTAATATCTGACTTTCATTGCTATTAACAAAATTTAATGCCAAATCGATGTTGGTCGCACGTTCGGGGAGCAATGCAAGATTGCCTACCAGTGGATGCGCCAGAGCGAAAAAGCTGGGTAACTTGTAGCCCTGATGATAGGCACTTGAAACATACCAATTATCCGTAAGTTGATACTGCGCTTTAAGACGGGCTGAAGTCTCATCGGCGAAACCTTGCGGATTATCATAGCGGGCGCCCACATTGATACTCAGTTGCTCTTTCTTGTAATTGATCTCGGCAAAAGCACTGTTAATGTCCTGCTTTAGCTCAAAATCCACTGGCAACATAAAGCCGAAATCCAAAAAACCTGAATTTTCACCTGTCGCTCGACGCGCTGAGACACCAGCCAAACCGGTCAAGCTTGCGCTGAATTCCATAGATCCCTGAACTTCAAGATCCCACTTTTCGTACTGAGTCTGAATATTACTGGCGGGAATGCCTGATAAAACCCCATCTTCAATTCCGGGATGAACTGAATCATCCTGAATTTTTGACCAGGCCAATTGTGCTTTTATGGTCGTCATTTCAGATGGTTGATGGATCCCGCCAAGACTGGCTATCCACTGTTTCTGTTGGCGAACTTCGGGAAGATTTGGGGACGCAAATATTTTGCCACCGCTGTCCTCGGCAAAAGCAGTACTATCTTGTTGACTGAAATTAAGCAATGCGGAAACTTGGCTATCATCAAAGCCTTTATCAAGTTTAAACAACAGTTGCTGAGTTTCAATCTCTTGGGGATTTCGCCCCTGTTGGTCTCGAACAGAAGCATTCACTAAAGTGGTGAGCTGCTTTCCCCAATTATGGCCAAACGTGCCAGAGATGTTCTTTTGCTCTTCACCTAGCTCCAACTGAATACTATTGCTATCGCCTTTGCGGGTTTTAATATGGATAACACCACTGATCGCATCTCCACCAAAAGCGGCACTGACCCCACCCCGATAAACGTCAACACGTTCAATTGCAGCTACATTTATTAAGGAAAAATCGAAACCACCACCGCGACTATTGGTGGGGTCATTCACGACCACACCATCAATTAACACCAGCGTAAAGTTTGATTCACCTCCACGAATGGAAACGAAAG
>JBLHNW010000343.1:0-4607 GCA_047622205.1 Paraglaciecola sp. | reverse complement strand
AGTTACCTTTAAAAGCTTCATGATTAAAGTAATTACCAATAAGTTTTTTGATCAATGGGTACTCTAAGTACTCCCATGGCAGTTATCATTAGTGCCCAGAAAGATAAATTGATCAACTGTACTATCATATACAGTAAAAACATTATGAAACTAGGCAAAAAGCTAAACATCTTGTTTTTGGTCTGCTGACATCTGTTTGAGCAAAGCATCTTTTTCAGACCACAATTGATTTAACCATTTCTGAAATTTCACCCGTTGAGCTGGATTATCAAAGTAGTCATCACCAAATGACTCACTATTAAGCAATTCTTCAATTGATAAGATATTCACCTTGATCTGAATGGAATCAACCCTACCACACACAAAATCCCAATAGCTCGGTATGCCATGAGGGTAATAAATAGTAACGTCTACTAGCTTATGCAATTGGCTACCCATTGCGCTGAGTACAAAAGCCATACCACCGGCCTTGGGTTTAAGTAGATGAGTAAATACTTCGCCTTGTCGGTTATGTTTTTGTTCAGTAAAGCGGGTGCCTTCGACAAAATTCATCACGCTAACTGGCTTAAAGCGAAATTTCTCACAAGCTTTTTGAGTGTTTTTTAAATCTTTGCCTTTCAGATGTGGATTTTTCGCTAAGAAAGATTTGCTATGTCGATGCATAAACGGAAAATCCAAGGCCCACCAGGCAATCCCAAGAAAAGGCACCCAGATCAATTCTTTTTTGAGGAAAAATTTCAGAAACGGTATTTTACCATTGAGCACCCGCTGCAAGATTAAGATGTCAACCCATGACTGATGGTTCGAAATTACCAAATACCAGTCTCTTAACGTTAATGTTTCGATTCCAGATACTTCTAATTGAGTACTGTGTGTCAACTTTTGATTGACAGTATTCACATTAATCCAGGATGTCGCACATCCATCGAGCAAATGTGAAATCGCAGTTTGCCACGGTCTAATGGGAATAAGTTTTAGGAACGAAAATATGACTATTGGTATCACCCAAAAAACCGTATTAATTAAATATCCAATACTAGCTATTGAGCCAACAATATTGCGGAAAAACTTATTCACCAATATAAATCCTTGATTTCTTTACAGTCGTATATTGTAAACCAAACTCAGTAGTTTTTAGTAGAAATGAGTTGTATATGTTGCGGATAAACTTTGCGAGTTTGGGTTTAAGGGACATTTTGTTATGTTCTGAAGAAAAATATCGATTTTTCTGGCTGGAGTTGGATTCTGCCTAAGAATGACTTCAGGCTATTAAAGCTAGATTTGCAGTGGCATGGGTATAATGTGCTCCAAAAGTGGTAGCAAATTTAGGCATCTTGTATCCACATTCGGTTTTTAGAAAAGTGATTACCCAAAAAAGCCATTTGATCGGCAAGAATGCGGCGGTTCATTAGGTAAAATCGTTCGTATATATTTGGCGTAAAGGGCACTGCAATAAGTGACATTCCAGCTTCTTCTGGGGTTCTAGCTGCTTTGTGACAGTTACATCGTGAACAGGCAGTCGCGGAGTTGGTCCATACATCTTTACCTCCTTTTGAACGGGGAATAATGTGATCTCTGGTTAGTTCTGATGCGTTAAATTTCTGTCCGCAGTATAAACAGAAGTAATTATCGCGGCGAAAGAGATAACGATTACATAGAGATATACTCCCTTTTCCATACACTATCTTGCCGTCACAGCCGATGATTGAAGATAGCTCCAAGCGGCTTTGAACACCGCATTTATTCAATCCTCCAAGCAAAACCTTTCTGGCGTCACCAAGTTCAAACAGCACTCTGTTTTGTGAATAGTACTTAGCGGCCTCTTCTGGGGTGATCCACGCTTGAGGCATGCCTGATTTATTCAGTTTTAACACTAACATGCTCGCACCTTTTGGTGATTTCTGCCTAATTTTTATACACGTGTCCTCACTGTGACAGATTTGTTGTGTTTATACCAACGACTGCACATTACAATTGAGTATTATGTTTTAATCTGCTTAAGCTATTGCACATGTTTATTTTGACAAATTAATAACAGAACCCGTCATAGGCATCTCACCAAAGAGGTAATTATTATTCAAACACTCACCCCTGGTTTCAACGATCTGTGGTTTTTGCCTTTAGGTGGCACAGGTGAAATTGGCATGAACATGAATTTGTATGGTCACGCAGGGCAATGGTTGATGGTTGATTGCGGGTTGACATTTCAGAGCCCGTTAACGCCAGAGTACCTGAGTTCAGATCCCAGTGTTGCTCCCTTGGGCCGAGACGTTCATGATCTGGTCTGCGCCGATCCTGCGTTTATTAGTGCGAGGCGAGAGAGTTTGGTCGGTATTGTTATAACCCATGCTCATGAAGATCATGTCGGTGCTTTGCCTTATTTATGGCAACGCTTTAAGTGCCCGGTTTACACCACCAAATACACGGCTGAAATATTGCGCCGTAAATTGGCCAGAGAAGGCCTGGCGAGCCAGATGCCAATCATTGAAGTTGATTCCGCCGCCCGCATTAATATTGGTGAATTCAATGTTCAGTGGATGGCTATTACTCACTCTATACCTGAGCCTCACGCCTTAATGATAAGAACTTCAGCGGGAAGTGTATTTCACACTGCAGATTGGAAGATGGACCCTACACCTATAACCGGTGATCCCTTTAACGCTCAACCATTTAAAATTCTAGCCAAAGAAAATGTTACGGCCATGGTGTGTGACTCAACCAATGCCCTGCGTCCCGGGCATTCGATATCTGAGGGTGAAGTATACAAAGGTCTATATGAGTTAGTTGATAACGCCCCGGGAAGAGTGGTGGTTGGTTGTTTTAGCAGTAACATCGCGAGGATGATTTCACTGGCAAAAATTGCTCAGAGCACAGGGCGTTATTTGGCATTGTTCGGCCGTTCACTACAAAATACTGTGAGCGCAGCGAAAGCAACAGGACATTGGCCAGATGATCTAAGAGTCATAGATTCATTTCATGCTGGGTATTTACTCAAGCACGAAGTACTAGCGGTGGCGACTGGTAGCCAAGGTGAACATCGTGCCGCGCTCGGACGTATGGCGAATGACACATATCGAGATCTGTCACTAGAAGAAGATGATCTGGTAATCTTCAGTTCAATAATTATTCCTGGGAATGAGAAGTTAATCGAAAAACTGTTGGAAATGTTCCATGCCAGAAAAATCAGAACGGTGTTGGCTGATGAGCACAGCACGCCTATCCATGCTTCCGGTCACCCTTGCCAGGAAGAACTAAAACAACTTTATGAATGGGTGAGACCGCAATTGGCCGTCCCAACACACGGGGAACCGGCTCATATGGCTGCCAATGCAGATATGGCTAGACTAAGTCATGTGCCAAAGAGCTTAACTGGCTTAAACGGGGATTTATTTCAACTCGCTCCGAACGTAAGACTGCTTAAAAATGCCGTTAAGACAGGGCGGATTGCTTTGCAACAGAATTAATTTTTTCTCAAGGGTTTACTCTTTCACTACGCCAGTTGTTAGCAGCGTTTAGCTTGTGAAACGTTCGTTCTTGAGGTGTAGGTTTGAGTGATAAATGATCGACACTCGAAGGTTTAAACATTAGCAAAGCAAAGGTATTCGCTGGTGTCACATTCATTTTTTCGTTTGTAATCTGCTTTTCGTTATTTTCTTGTGCTCCAATAAAGGGGGTGCATGGAGTGGTTTGATAATAACTAGCACGTGCCAAGCTAGATAATTCCTGCCAATGTTGCTTGCGAATTTCCCCCAAATAATGTTCTTCAGTAGCGACGATTTCGATCATGCCTGCCAACCTAAACTGCTCCCTAGTTTCGCTAAAATACCAACAAATTTCACCTCGGCTATTTACCCTGATATGCGTGATTTTCTCGCTACGCAAATCGGTATGTGCAATTAGGCTGTCTGAGTTTGCGGCAAATCCGCGAAAAACCAAAGTTCTACAATTCGGGACCCCGGCAACGTCGCAAGTCGCCAGTTGCATATACCGGCAATGCTGTTTACTGGCATTCTCTTGCTGAGCCTTGACTAAACATTCGCGCCATAAAGGCAATGATGGAAATGGCATAAATGGACCCCATGTATAACTAAATTTGGCTTAATCAAAACAATTAATGACGAAAAACATGCTCAGATTACTCCGACTTCTTTGTTCGCAATGATATACTGCAGCGCAGGTTTGAACAGCTCTAATACTGTGCTTTTATGCCCTTTACCACTATTTTCATCGATTTTTAGGAATTCGCCAATTGCCTGCTCCATCTCTCAACCGTAAAATCTCCGTCGCTCCAATGCTCGATTGGTGCTACGACCTGCTCATAAACCCTATCTCATAAGACTTGCAAAGACCCCTAGTTTTATCAGTTCCCCTATTTGGTCCCTCGCCGAAGCGTGAATAGCGTAGAGTATCGGTCAATATGGCAAATTGAAAGCATATAAACGCTTCAAATGAATGTTGAAGAAACCCGCTATGCAAAGCAGGCTTGCTAGAGGTAATAAAAACCATCGAAAATTTCAGACTGGCATTATCACCTAGCACTAAAGAGGGAAGTTGAATGTCTTCGATGGCGCGATAAGCAGATCAACGACTAATCTCCTCCGTAGATC
>JBLHNW010000342.1:0-4647 GCA_047622205.1 Paraglaciecola sp. | reverse complement strand
TAATGGCATTACTATCGATAGTCCCTGCTCTGGCGAAAGTGGACCGGCGCACTGCCTATTAAAAGATCCTGACGGCAATATTATTATGTTTGACCAACATCAATAATGATGTGGACAGACGAGTTGCCACGATACTAAACAAAGAACTTGGAATTTCTCCCAAGAGAGCAAATAATAACCACGTGCTTCGCTAACCATTTTTTGGAAATAAAATAGGTATTTCTATAAAGATTGGATCAAAATGGGGTATTCGACTTGTTGGTTTTGCTACGGTTAGTAAGTTTATTACTAGTGTTGTCACACTGCGATCTCGTCTGCAGCGGTGAAATTATTCGTTCATCAGTTTCCCAGGAATTAGAAAACGGCTTACATGCCAAGTATCTAAATTACATTTCTACAAAAATGGACATGTCTCTAGAAATTACTCCTATCCCCCTTGCCAGAAGAATTCAAGAATTGAGAAAAGGCAACCTTGACCTCATGGTAGGCATTCGAAGAGATTCTGAAGAGGAAGATGAATTTATCTATGTTCTCCCTAGCTACGAAAAGCTCCGGCATACTTTTTTGTACGAAAGGATGACAAGAATCAGCTCAACAATTTCAAGCAATTGCTAAACCAAACAATCGGCGTCACCAGACATGCAAAATATTCTGAGAAATTTAGCGAACAAGAAGGTTTCGTATTAGTAAATATTTCTACTCTTGAACAAAAAATTAAGCTATTGATGAAAAACAGAATAGACACGTTCATTCATTATCAAGAAAGTACCTTGCCCGTACTTGTCGAGATGGGTTTGCAAAACGATATTATTCCCGCAAATTTTCAGCCAATAGAATACTATTCTTACTATGCAGCGATAACAAAGAAATCGAGGCTGTTCCCACATATCAAAAAATTGCAAACAGTCATTCGACAAGGGATCAAGAATAAGGACTTTGCCTATATCAGGCGGCAACACTACAAGCCCTTACCCGCTCAATAGGTCTCCCCCCCCTTAACTAGGCTAGCGCGGCATCTTGTTCGGTGGTTTTTATGCCAATACAGATGTGTTTCGATACTGGTACCCTCAAAGGGTACTGCTCTAACCAGCACTAAATCCATTGGCATTTGGGCAGCTAATTGCCTGGGTAAGGTTAATAAATAGTCAGACTCCTCAACCATTGCTTTTGCCGCAGCATAATTTTGACAGCGAATACTAATTTGTCTTGCCAGTCCCTGCTGTTGAAACAAGTCGGCCCAAGCTGGCTCGGACTAAAGTAACCTATTGGAAATCATCAATATAAGTTGCATAACTGACCTTTATATCAATTTAAAAGCTCGATTATTGGCCCAAAAACCACTCTTTAACCAATGGTGTATTTGGGAAGAATAGCTAATTGAGGACGTTGAAATGTTAAACTCATCCTTGAGTTATTTATCAAATGTTTTTTGAAGGTTTATTAAGGGCTAAAGAGACTAAAACTTAACCCCCACCCATAGCCATAACTTATCCGCATCTTTCCGGTCACTTGCGCCGGAATAGGCGGCATATTTAACGCCAGCTGAATAGTGTTTTCCATATTTACGTGCATAGGACAAATCGATTTCACTGCCTAGTTCGTCAATAGTGTCGCTGGCTTCATCCGCTTTGAAATCATGGTAAACCACCGTCCAGCCGCCGCCCGCCAATTTGCCAGCCAAGGTAACACTGGTGTCTACCAAACCTTGAGCAGGTGTGCCTAAAAATTGATCCGCCCAGCCATTAAACTTATGCAAGGTAGCCAGAGGGGTAGAAAATCCATAAGCGCCATTATCTGAGCCCAACACTTCATAACCCACCTTAGCGGTTACACCCTTAAACACGGCCCCAGCTTCAAGCATCAAATAGTCAGCATCAAAATTACTGCTTACACTTTCACTGCTTTGGCTGGCAAATTCTGCCGAATACAATAACTTTGTGTCACCCGCCTGGCTACTGCCGGTAAAACGAATACCATAGGTATCCAAAGCATTGTCGGTATCATTATCGACTTCCAATAAATAACCATAGCCGGTGAGAGTGCCAATAGACGTAAGGTAGGAAGCATTAAACAAATGGTCTTTGGCATCCAAATCTGCCACCTCAGCAAAAATGCGATTACGTTGATTGATATAGGCGTATTTAACCGTCAAATCTTTAACAGGTGAAAACTGCACGCTCAGGCCGTCGAAGGTTTGTCTGTCCTGGCGCCAACCCACGTGCCCAACAAATCTATGATTGTCCATGGTGATCACCTGGCGACCAAGCTTGGCGGAGAATCCATCCCCCTTATACTGTATAAAGCCCTGTTCCAATTCGGTAAACTCTGGATCGGCAATAACCGAATAAATACCAGAATTATAGCCCACAGGCCCAACAGTATAGTCGCCCTGGCCTAGCACAATGCGGTTATCTTCCATTTCCACTACGGCGGAGAAACCCTTGAACGACCCAGTGGTATAGCCCAGACGGGTGCGCAGGGTTAAGGCACTGGCGTCTTGCGCCGCATTATCTTGCTCGACATTTTCATAACGCAAACGAAAGTCTGCACTGGCAGTGCCTGTGGTCAGGGCTTCGGTAAAGCCATCGGCAAGTGCAGATTGGCTGCTAGCGCCGCCCATTAGTGCAGTTGCTAAAGCCATACTTAGGATATTTTTTTTAGGTGTTTTCATGGTTTTCTCTTTAGTTTTAATTTAAGCACCGTTATGTTGTAAGACTATTCATCCCCAACAAACTTGCGCTCACTTTTCTTAATTGGAATGTCATTAATACTGGCCTGTCGGCTTTTCATTAAGCCGTTTTTTGCAAACTCCCAGTTCTCGTTGCCATAAGAGCGATACCACTGACCAAATTGATCATGCCACTCGTACTCGAAACATACCGCGATACGATTATCCGCAAAACACCACAGTGTTTTCTTCAAGCGATAGCCATTTTCCAGTTGCCACTTCCTCGTTAGAAATGCCTTAATCGACTCTGTGCCGCTAAACATCTCATCACGATTTCGCCATATACAATCAGGTGTATAGGCCAGTGACACACGTTCTGAATCTTTGCTATTCCAGGCATCCTCCGCCGCTTGTACCTTGAGTAAAGCTGTTTCCAAGGTAAAAGGGGGAAAGGGTGGTTTGCTATGCATGATTACATTCCCTTATTAAGTTCTTGATTGCCGTGTCAGTCTGCCACATGGTATAGGGCGGCCAATCGACACAATAAAAAAATTGAGCTTGATCATCTTAAATTTGCCTAAGCATTTACTTGCTATGGATTTTCCTCTTGCTCTTTTACCGTGCATCGATGATTAAACAAAGAGCACTCGCTAATCACAAAACCCAAGTGGGTTGAAAATATACGCTACATTGGCTAACTAAGAATTATTTGCCCCTTACTTCCCTTGCCCTATTGCGAAAGCTGTGCCACTTCAAATAAAAACTCTATCTATCTGTTTTTAATGAGATTTAAATTAGTACGCAGTGCATAATCAAGGCGTGAACTTTCGTTGGGCAACGAAAGTTCGCGCCACCTAAGACGAAAGTTCGTTGTTGGCCTATTAATTGAATACAGCTCTCAAACAAGAATAAGGCTGAAAAATAGGTAAAGCCATGCAGCAACATGATGTTTTTGAACACGCACCCCAGGCTCAACTTCTTGTCGACCCATTGGCAAACAGAGTGCTGGCTGCGAACGTTAAGGCTCGGCAGCTTTTTTTACTGGAGGATTTAGAAAACGACACTATTCTCGTCACAAGCCTCTTTGCAGAATGTTTGGCAGAGTTATACACCCTAAGCAGCGACGCGATGTATCATCAGTGGGCATGGAGCGAAAATTTAGTCTTTTCTGCTCCAGGAGTCTCGGCCCCACTTGAAACCGCTGTGTCGACCATCGAACAACATGGTAAAACCCTCCTTATATTCAGTTGCAGCGACGGCATAGACTTATTCAGGCTGCGCCACAAAGCGTCAGCCGATCGTCATCATCACGCCGGTTTTTTGCATTGGACCCGGGTAGAAACGGTATTCGAAGAAATTGAACGAAAAAATCAGCTGCTATTGTCAGCTGTCGGCGATGGCATTTATGGAGTAGACGCAAGCGGCTGCAGCACCTTTGTTAATCCGGCGGCAGAGAAAATACTCGGCTGGAGCAAAAGTGAACTGGTGGGGCGAAACATTCACGACATGATCCACCATACTCATGATGATGGACGCCACTACCATCCAAATGATTGCCCCATTTACGCTGCATTTCATGACGGCTCGGTGCACAGCGTCGACGACGAAGTATTTTGGAGTAAATCAGGTAAAGCAATCCCAGTCGAGTATACCAGTACTCCGGTTACCGATAACGGCAATCTGGTGGGCGCAGTAGTCATATTCCGTGACATCACAGAGCGTAAAAAAACCGAACAGAAACTACTCAGTGCGATTGATGAAATTGATTCATTGAAACATCGCCTGGAGTTGGAAAACGCCTACCTGCAAGAAGAGATCAATGCGGATTTCAACCACCACCAGATCATCGGAAAAAGTCCGGCAGTACAGCATATGGTGCGTCAAATTGAGCTCGTTGCCCCCACTGACGCAAACGTACTGATCACCGGAGAGTCGGGCACAGGTAAAGAATTGATAGCCAGAGCAATACACGAAGTGAG
>JBLHNW010000341.1:0-4657 GCA_047622205.1 Paraglaciecola sp. | reverse complement strand
TGTTATTGAACAACCATTTAAAGCCAAACGGGAAATAACAGAAATAGCTCGTGAATTAAGTGAGTATATTCCTCAGGCTATGGAGTATGCAAAAGTACCTGGCTTGTCTATGGCAATCATCCGTAAAGGCAAACTGATTTATCAACAAGATTTTGGTAAAAAATAACTGGACAAGCAATGCGTTAAAACCTCAACAAATATTTGAAGTAGCTTCACTATCAAAACCAGTACTGGCCTATGGTGTTTTAAAACTTGTAGATGAGGGATTAGTAGACTTAGATAGTCCTATAAATCAGTATCTAAAAGATGCACCTGAATCAGTAACCATTAGACAAGCTCTGACTCATACATCCAAGTTAAAACAAGTTGGTCGCTCTGGTTATACTTCAGGCTCTAATTCTGAAAGCGCGAATTCCTTAGAAAACGAATCCAGAGTGAACTTCGCCAACCAAAGCAACCAAAGGGGTCAGAGTTAATTGATACTTATTCTTAACAAAGAGACTGACCACCTCTTTTCCTGTTCAGTGTCTAGGGTTTCCCATTACTCGAATGAAAGAACCATCGGGATTATTGGTTTAGGTAGTAAAGCCATTTATCCTATTGATGTGGATGAATGGGGTGTGATCATAATGGATAGTTTAGAAACTACTTACGCCAGAATTAAAGCTGATGGTAAACGTTGCAGGGCGGTTATTGCTAATGCGAGTTCAACGGCCACTGGTTTACATGAACCTTTAGTTGCCATGGGTGAATTTTGTCAAAAATACAATCTATGGTTCCATGTGGATGCTTGTCATGGTGCAACCGCTCTGCTTTCAAAAGCGTCTAAGCATTATTTCAAAGGTGTGGAACTCGCTGATTCTTTTGTGTGGGATGCCCATAAAATGATGCAAGTTCCAGTCTTGTGTGCCGCTGCCCTATTTAGATCGGCTAAAGATCTGGACGCAGCTTTCCATCAGGAGGCTAGCTATCTAGCCTATTTTGAAAACCGCGAAGGTTTCGCTTTTATTCAACGGACGGTGGAATGCACAAAGTCATCACTTGGTTTGAAAATTTTCCTTAATATTGCCTTCCGTGGGGAACAAGCCTTAGGTGAATTTGTAGACGAACGCTATGGGATGACTAAAGTATTTCATAGTTTATTATCACAGCATGAAATTTTATGTACCTTACGAGCCTGAAACTAATATTCTATGTTTCCGATATCAAGGAGTTGATGGCAAAAGAAGCGATGCCTTGCAACAAAAAATTCGTTTTGAAATGATGAAACGTGAAGAGTTTCATATCACGTCTGCTCTGATTAATGGTGTGCGTTATCTACGAGTAACTATTATGAATAAGTTAACCGATGAGAATGTATTGTCGAGTTTGTTGGATGAAATCGAGGAATTGGCCGAATAGTTCTCTTAAGTCATTCTTTGCGCATAAGCGTCGGAATCTAATCGTTTTCTATACACTGAAACTGATGTTTAAGTAAAAGTTTGCGTTTGTTCAGACCTTGCATGAATAGTGGCTAGGTACCGAAATTTTGCTTTTGGTTCAATCAACACCGCAGAGTTTTGGGAAGGCACTATTTATCATTTAAGTAGCGCCTTTTATGTAAGGATTAGTTGGTTGAAGGTAAGGTTAAGTTGCCTTGGCGCGTAATGTAAATTGGCAGGGCGAAAGTACCAGCATCCAATTTAATTTTAAGCGTATAGGAGATGGGCGCTTCCCTGGGTTTCATAAGATCAGCAATCAGCCTAAATCCACCAAACAAATCAGCTTGAGCAGTTAACTTTACATCTTTTTCACCATAAGCTGAGATAATAGGGAGTTTGTTGGCGACACCGGTAAAAATCTTATTACCCTCGATACTTGCAGTGTATGACATACCTTTTAAATTTAACGCTGTGCCATTGGGATTAATTACCCGTAATCCAATTTCAAAAGTGGGATTTATACCCCCGCCAGGCAGCACTCTAAAGGAGTTAACATTCACTTGAGGTTTTTCAAAATTAGGGTCTAAAACAGCGCAACCTGCCAAGGTAATAATGGCGATGAACGTCAACAGTCGCTTCAAAATCAATTTCATAGAGTTTCTCCTTTAACTTAAAAATGACTTTACCGCTAAAACTGCAGTTCAACAACTAAGCAAAGCAATCGTGTCCATACAAATTACACTAATACATATTGGATGCTCTTAGTCATTTGGCTTGCTGTCATTTCGAAAAATACCTTAGGATAATTGCCGAGGGATATTTAGGTCATCAAAATATCCCTTAGCCTCCTTTATTGCAATCCGAGGGGATGCTTTAAATTTACATTCCATTGCGGACATTCAACCTTGTTCTGATCCATATTAATCTTTAAGGATTAAGACTTAACTCATTCAACGTCGGTTTTTACTGTTCTTTGCCCTGCTTGCGAACTGCGGAAATATCTCTCCATTCAAGTTGCTCAGCTTGCCCATCAACTAGAGTGAAATTTAGTACTTTTCCATCTCGCTGGTCAAAAAACTGCGATGCAGATTCTGGCAATATCTGGGTCGTATATTCATAATCGACGACAAGAACAGACAAGGTATCGTCTGCAAGAGTAATTTCTAATATGCCACTTGTACCAGCATCGTATGTGCCTACAAATTTATATAAATCACTTACTGGCAGTTCTACTAAGGTTTTTACTGTGGGTTTAACGCCGGCTAGATCGTATTCTTTGGCAATGGCCAGCATAATCTCGTTCATGATAGTGCCGTTATCTGAGTTAACCATGATTACAGCAGCATAAGGCGAGTCTCGCCAGGCGATTAGCCTAGCTCTAAATCCTTCATCTGCTCCGCCATGCTGGAAGAAGTGTTCTTTCACAACTGGCCCTAATCCGTGATCTTTATCGCCAGGTGTGAGCATCTCAATAATGGTGCTGTGTTTAAGGATCCCATCCTGTTTCGACTCTAGAATGTCTTGTACTTCAATGCCGTATCGTATTAATTGACTTGGCGTCGTCCAAAGTCCGGCGGCTGCCATTTCAGGGTAAATGGGCCACTTGCCTGATACTTCGTCGCCATTCTCACGATAGCCTGTTGCCGCTATAGCATGGTACTCAGCAGGGAGCGGGTTTACATAGGTACTTTTGTTCATTTTCATTGGGTTCAGCACATTTGATTGCATACTTTTGGCAAAGCTCACCTTATCTATATCTTCAATCGCTTGCTGCATGATAGTGTATCCGCCACCCGAATACTGCCAGCTTTCACCTGGCGTTTTGTAAACTCTAACTGGGTCGGTGTTGCCCTGCCCGTCTAGTACATCAACCGGTGAAGGAACGTCGTCCCCTTTCACGTATCCTGGAAAACCCCAAACAGTCAAACCGGCTGTATGATTAAGGATCCGGCGTAAAGTGACCTTTTCGACGGCAGTGAATTGATTATCAGGCAACTGCCAAGACGACAAGTAAGTATTGATATTTTGATCTAGCAAGAATTGTCCTTGCTCATGCAATTGCAAAGCTCGAAGTGCAGCAAGAGGCTTACTAATAGACCCTGCAAGCAACATAGTTTCTGTTGTCATAGGCCTTGATTGTTCAACATCTGCCGTACCGTAAGCTTTGTTCCACAACACTTCTCCTTTAAATGACACCGCGATGCTTACGCCCGGCACATTGTAATGTTGAAGACGTGATTCAATATCATAATACGGGGTTTCTTTTCCAGTGATTTGCATAGGGTCCATCAAGCCGGTTTCGATACGGGAAATGCTCATATCGGTGGCACTAACTTGTATTGAGCTATTGGCTTTTTCGCTCTCAACAACAGGTGTTTGTGATGGATTACAAGCAGGCAGCAAAGCGACACAAGAAAGCAAAGACAGGCGAAGTTTCATATAGTGTTTCCTTCAATAGAATATGTTTTAAGAGTATTAAAAGAATAAACACTATCCCATATGTATACAACAGACTTGGATTAAGAAAATATTGACTTTAAGTAACGGGTAACTGACTGTTTGCACTGCAAATGTCTAGCAGTCTAATACTCTGCTGCAGATGCGAATTCGAGGTGCAAAAGTATTGTAAATCAAATGGCCGACCCTCCCCTTGTTGGTCCCAGAGGCAGTTTTGGGCGAGTTCTCCAGAGTTACTTTTGTCTCTAGCAATGTGTTTAAGCATCAATACGTTCTGATACCTCGAGTGCTTCGTCAAGTTCAACACATGAATACCAAACGGTACTCACAAGTTTTTGAGGCTCAAGCAATTGCTGATAGATTCCTAAATTCTTCATCTTCTTATAGAGCAGTGAAGGTTTTTTCCGACTCATCGTATGTTTACCATAAATCACTCTGTAGGCTAGTACCCAAAACTATTCGCCATAATGGCAAAACCTTAAGCTTTTTAAACAAATTGATGTTAGCTTCTCTGCTGAAAAAATTACTACTACTAGTGTCGTTCTAAGACGAACTTGAAAGGAAACCCTTATGCTCCGTATTCACTATTTTATTTCCGCCTTGATGGCAACAATGCTGTTGTTCACCGTCCATACAAATACCGCTAATGCAGAAGATGCAGAAGTGAAATCGATATTGGTCACCGGAGCTAGTACTGGAATTGGCCGTAATTTAGCAGAAACCCTTGCAAGTAAGGGCTACCATGTTTATGCGGGTGCCAGAAAAGACAAAGACCTCGC
>JBLHNW010000340.1:0-4677 GCA_047622205.1 Paraglaciecola sp. | reverse complement strand
CTGAATTGGGACAGGCTGTAGAGCAAAATAAATATGGCGTGATAGGTTTTCAGATTACCTATGATAAAGCTGAGATTAATAAAATATACGCCATGCGTAAAAAATCAGTAGGTTTGTTAGGTAAAACCAAAGGTGTGCAGAAACCAATTGCCTTTGCAGAGGATACCGCTGTGCCCCCTGAGCATCTTGCCGATTTTATTATGGAGTTTCGTGCTTTACTTGACGAAAAAGGATTGCGATATGGGATGTTTGGTCATGTGGACGCTGGCGTATTACACGTCCGCCCGGCTCTGGATATGTGTGATCCCACTCAAGAATTAATGATGCAGGAAATATCTCACCAAGTGGTTGCTCTGGTCGCTAAATACGGCGGCTTGATGTGGGGTGAACATGGTAAAGGATACCGTAGCGAATTTGCCCCGCAGTTTTTTGGCGAAGAGTTATATACAGAACTACGAAAAATTAAAACTGCGTTTGATCCTCTTAATAAGATGAATCCTGGAAAAATTTGCACACCGTTTGAATCGACAGAATCCCTTGTCAAAGTGTCCGGGCAAAAGCGTGGCGAGTTTGATCGACAAATACCCATTGCGGTTAGAGAGTCTTTCGAACCCGCTATGAGCTGTAATGGTAACGCCCTTTGTTATAACTACGACACTACATCACCCATGTGTCCTTCAAGCAAGATTACCCGGGATCGACGTCATAGCCCTAAGGGCAGGGCGGGAATGGTCAGGGAATGGCTACGTATACTCGCCCAAAATAATGTTGATGTGATCGAGCTAGAAAAAAACCAGCAGTCAGCAAGTTGGATCAGGCGGTTGCGGAACACTTTGAAAAAATCTCAAAATAACGATTTTTCTCATGAAGTAATGGAAGTGATGGAGGGGTGTTTAGCGTGCAAAGCGTGCTCCAACCAATGCCCGGTGAATGTTGATGTACCGGGATTTAGAGCACGTTTTTTAGCGATTTATTATCAGCGTTATTTGCGTCCGGCCAAAGATTATTTGGTTGCCAATATAGAGTCGATGGCTCCGCTTATGGCTAAAGCACCTGGTTTGGTTAATTTTTTCTTAAAACAGCAGTGGCTGAATAAGGTAATTAAAAAAGTTATCGGTTACGTCGACACACCCCATTTATCATCTCCATCATTAAATAATAGGTTAAACGAACACAAAGCTCTGCACTTCGATTTAAATGAACTTCGCGGTTTAAACGGTGATGCCCGCTTGAAAAAAGTTCTGATTGTGCAAGATCCTTTTACCAGTTTTTATGAAGCCGATTTGATTCATGATTTGGTTCAACTTATTGAGAAACTAGGCTATGAACCGATTCTTTTACCTTTCAAGCCAAATGGTAAGCCCCAGCATGTTAAGGGTTTTTTGAAGGAATTTAGTCAAACAGCGAAGTCTGGTGCTGAGTTCCTTAATCAAGTTGCGGAATTGGGGATGCCTTTAGTGGGTGTGGATCCCTCACTTGTCTTGTGTTATCGAGACGAATACAGTAAAACCCTTGGCAGCAAACGAGGCGCATTTGAGGTCTTGTTAGTGCACGAATGGTTATTAAATTTGTCATTGCCGGAAACCCTGCAGCCTAACCTTACAGAGTATGCATTTTTCGGGCACTGCACCGAAAAAACTGCTTTGCCAACCAGTGAAAGCCAATGGGCGCAAATATTTTCCAGTATTGGTTTAACGCTTAAACCTGTCGCTGTGGGATGTTGTGGTATGGCTGGAACTTTTGGACATGAAGCAAGTCATTTAGACGAATCAACAGGGATATATCAACTTAGTTGGCAGCAGGCCCTAAGCACTTTATCGCCACAACAAATACTTGCGACAGGGTATTCTTGTCGCAGTCAGGTCGCTCGTTTTGAAGGTTATAAACCAAAACATCCCTTGCAGGCTCTATTAGCCGAATTAGATTAGAAACACATTTAAAACTTATATTTAGGATTGATAATGACAAACAAAGAAATACCAGAATTTAGCCAGGAAGAACTTTCTCAATGGGTTCGAGAGCAATTCCAACGTGCCAACAAACATCTGGCAGAGAATGGCGTTTTATTTGATTCTGTCGTCACAGAAGCCAGCAGATATTTGGCACCTTTTATCGCAGTTTGGAAAATCAAATCCATCGAGAAAAAGTATTATTGGGTGGTAAGTGGAGATGTGCCTTGTGATTTTATGCCTTTTGAAAATGAGCAAAATGCTCGTGCGGCAATTCGTCACTTTTCGATGATTTGGCAAATGAAAGCTGAGAATATCCGTAAGTCAGGAACATTAGATCTAACTCAACAAGATTTTGCCAGATTGCTGATCACCAAAGCAGAAGATTTGTATAAAATTCAGGCTGACGATAGTATTTGGAAAGAGCATGGCGCTTAATTGCTGCGCATCTAAGAGGGTATAAACGAAATTAAAACCCCCAGGGCAATGTGTTAATTAAGGTAAAACATCGACTAATTAACATGTTGCCCTAGTGGGTTAGCTCTACTCTTGCGAGTGAAAATTTGTTTATATCGCAAGTCATTCGCTGGCGAGCTATGCCCGCATCCATGTAAACCGATCCGACTGGACAAAATCCCTGTTGTTGATAATATTCAACACCTTCCAACTCACATTGTACTAAAATATTTTCCAGACCATGTTGCTGGGCAATTTTTAATAACGCTTTAAAGAGTGTCTGGTAAACTTCCGGGCCCCTAAATTCGGGTTCAACCGCTATTCGACCAATTTCGCCTTGAGGAGTAATACGTCCAGTCGCAACTTCTTGGTTATTTTCGTCTAACACCAGCACATGAAACGCAATGCTGTCTTGTTGATCAAATTCGTATTCAGCCGGAATACGCCATTCGTATACAAATACTTTTTCTCTTAATTTACGGAGTTTGTGTTTTGCTTTTCTCCAGTCGACGTTTTTTACGGTAAACGCCATGTGCTTTCTCCTAATATTGCCACTCATCATCAGTAGATAATGGAATGGTATTTAAGCGGGGTACCAAAACCCTGCATTTACTAGTGTAGTCACAAGTTGTACAAAAAATATACTACCTTGGTAGTTTTTATTCTCTTTACTGTTCCATTCGTTCGAATTTAAGAAACTTTCTACCAAGACATTTTCTGATAGAGGAACAGAAAATGCCTGTCCTTCAACATGATAAATGAGCTCTTGATTAGTGTTTCGAACGGCTTCAATACATACCGGTTTGATTGCTAACTGGCGTATAAACGTCTTGCCAGTATTTAACATTTCTTGAATTTCAACCTGACTAAATTGTTCAAACTGATGGTCATCAAAGCGTTGCATAGCTTGGTTTTGACTCAAAAAATGACCTAGCCAATCTGAAAAATGATCAGAATCTAATACCTGCTGTAATAAGGCCTTAAACGAGACTACTTCCTGTTTCTTTATTTCACCTGAGAAAAGCCGTGGGCTTATTTCACTATCCGTATATCTCGAAGTGAAAAGTGCCTTATCAATTGCATAGTCGGCTAACAAAGACAACATCTCTTGTTGGGATGGGGCGCGAAAACCGACTGAATAATTTAAGCAATCTTCCTGGGCGACGCCATTGTGTGGAAAACCCGGGGGGATATAGATGATGTCTCCAGGCAACAAAATTTCGCTAATAATTGGTTCGAAATCATTTATTTGCCTTAAATCACGGTGTGGAAAGTGCTCTGAATAATTTCCTCGCGCACCCACATTCCAGCGCCTTGAACCCTTGCCTTGTACAATAAATACATCGTATTGATCAAGGTGCGGGCCTACTCCGGCGTGCTGATTTGAAAAGCTAACCATTAAGTCATCCATACGCCAGTGTGGGATGAAATCGAAGGCCCGCATTAGTGCATCGGCTTCTGGGATCTGCAGATCAACAGATTGAACTAACAGGCTCCAGGCACCCAAACACACATTTTCAAAATCATCGAAAGGGCCATGTGAAACGCTCCAGTTATTATTTTCACAGGCCACAATGCGCGAGTCGATATCATCTTCCTGAGCCAATCCGGCTAGTTCATGTTCATCCAATGGGTCCGCAAAATCTTTGAACCCTTGTCTGATCACCAATGGTTTTTTTTGCCACACTTCGGCTAAAAACTTTGCTTTATCTATGTTATTTAGTACGTACATATTTGACTCATATTATTTTCGTCCCAACAACCAGTAACTGGAAATCATTCCCATGCCTTTAATCGAAATTTTACCGCGTTCTTTAAATCGATATTTATGTTTCGCCATTTCAAAAGTAAACTGTGTGACCTGAATCTGATTTGCTTTGCCGTGACTTTCCATTCGAGAAGCGAGTGTTACCGCTTCTCCCCAAAGATCATAGCAAAATTTATTTTTGCCTATTACGCCGGCAATAACTTCTCCACTGCCGATGCCAATCCTTAATCCGTTGCTCAAATTATGTTGTTTACACAAAACCAAAAATTTTGCCTGAATGTCTAGGGCACATTGACAACACTGCAAGGCGTGATGAGAATTGGCTAGAGGTACCCCAGCCGCTGCCATATACCCATCACCCATGGTTTTAATTTTTTCCAAACCGTATTGATTGGTAATATTATCCAGATGGCTAAAGATATCGTCTAGTAAAATGACTAAATGATCTGGGTTTCGTTCCTTAGATATTTTAGTGAAACCCTCTATATCAGCGAATAAAATACT
>JBLHNW010000339.1:0-4692 GCA_047622205.1 Paraglaciecola sp. | reverse complement strand
CTTTTAGTACTGCTGGCCTTGTCATTCGGATCATGATTGGGTGTTTCTGCCTAGTAGTAGTGGCAGAGTTATATATTTATCATATCTTAAAAGAATCCAAAGAATTTCCTTCGGCTAGTGCGGCAGCATACACTTTTGGCATTCTGCCAATTCCTGTCCATGGATGAGCACTGCCGTGGGCATCGGTAAGTATATATTTCACAGGGCGTTTTTGACCAACGCGAGTTGATTTTTTAACTGAAAATTTAGCCTGTAAATCTTTAAGTTCTAGGCCGGCATCCTGTAATTGTCTAAGTATTTCATTTACGGTTGATTCTTTTTCGATTGCAGTTTCTTTCGCCTTTTCTTCGGCTAGTTTGCGTTTTTCAATAATATTATTTAGCTTTTCTACGACCACAATTAATTCATCCAAGCTCAGTTCTTTCACTGCAACTTGTAATCTCTTTCCATGGCTTAGGATTTTCAAAAAATCATTCATATATTTACCTTATTACGCTTCGTATTATTATATTATACAACATATAGATTATGTGAATTAAAGGCAATAATAAAGCGAGAATCATCTCGCTTTATTGTTAACACTTAATTCCAAATTAGTGTCGTTACATATTCGGATAATTCGGCCCACCCGCTCCTTCGGGAACTACCCAATTAATATTCTGGGTAGGATCTTTTATATCGCAAGTTTTACAATGCACGCAATTCTGTGAATTTATCTGCAACTGTTTTTCACCTTCGGGGTTATCAATGATCTCGTATACCCCCGCAGGACAGTATCGTTGAGCCGGTTCGTCATATTTTGCAAAGTTGACTACTATGGGTACATCCTTGTCTTTTAATTTCAAATGACAGGGCTGATCCTCTTCATGATTGGTATTAGATAAAAATACTGAAGATAGTTTATCGAAACTCAATAAATTATCTGGTTTTATGTATTTAATCGGCTCACATTCACTTGCAAGCTTAAGTTGTGAATGATCCGTTTTATTATCTTTTAAATTTATAAACATATTTCCGCGAAAAATATTCTGTTCCAGCGTATTAAATGCGCCGCCCATGAATATTCCGAATTTGTGCAATGCCGCTCCAAAATTTCGCGAACCAAATAACTCTTTATATAACCAAGAAGTTTTAAAATTCTCGCTATATTGAGTTAAATCTTGCCCTCCTTTTTCATCAGGATTAGATAATACTTCCATCAAGGTTTCAGCCGCCAATAATCCTGATTTCATTGCGGTATGGTTACCTTTTATTTTTGCAAAATTTAATGTGCCGGCGTTACAACCCACTAACAATCCTCCTGGGAATGTCATTTTTGGAAGTGAATTAAAACCACCTTTAGCAATGGCTCTGGCACCATAAGAAACACGTTTTCCGCCTTCCAGATATTGTTTGATGACGGGATGATGTTTCAATCGCTGAAATTCATCAAACGGGCTTAAATGTGGATTGGAATAATTAAGATCAATGATTAAACCAACCAACACCTGATTGTTTTCAGCGTGATACAGATACGAACCGCCTGTAGCATCTGACATAGGCCACCCACCGGTATGCACCACTAAGCCTTCCTGATGTTTGGCGGGATCGATGTCCCAAATCTCCTTAAAGCCAATTCCGTAATGTTGGGGAGCTTTACCTTCATCTAGTTTGAACTTGCTGACCAACTCTTTGCCCAGATGTCCACGACAGCCTTCAGCAAATACGGTGTATTTGGCTTTTAGCTCCATCCCAGGCATGTACGAGTCTTTGTGTTCACCTGATTCACTGATACCCATATCACCAGTGATAATACCTCCAACACTTCCGTCTTCGTTATACAGCACTTCAGATGCGGCAAAACCAGGGAATACTTCTACGCCCAACTGCTCTGCTTGTTCGGCTAACCAGCGACAAACGTTGCCCATACTAACGATATAATTACCCTTATTGTGCATGGTTTTGGGGGTAATTATGTTAGGCAGCTTTATAGCCTTATCCTCATTCCTTAATAGGTAGATATTGTCTTCGGTTACCTTAGTATTCAGAGGGGCTTTACGCTCTTGCCAATCCGGGAATAATTCATCCAAAGCACGGGTTTCGAAAACCGCACCTGAAAGGATATGTGCACCAACTTCGGAGCCTTTTTCCACTACACATACCATTAATTCCTGCTGCTTTTCCTGGGCAAGTTGCATCAAGCGACATGCAGTTGAGAGTCCAGCTGGTCCAGCACCGACTATTACAACATCAAACTCCATCGATTCTCTTTCCACGGCTTTTTCCTCTTTTTATGGGAATGTATTAATTAAAAAAATAGTTTTCACGACATTATTCGCATGGTTTCACTACACAATCTGTCATCAATTTAGGTTAATTACTGTCACCTGAGTGTCTTTTTAACAAGTAATATTAACGCTTTTTTGTCTTCACTGTTGTTAATTTTGATATTCCTGCCAAGCTATAAGTAATAGTGCAATGAAGCCTATTCTAAAGGTATATTTATTTGGTTTACTTGGGCAATAAACAAGATAAATGTCCTTCTTTAACATGGTGTCAACGTGGCATCTGCGCAAAATCCACAATCTAACTCGCTGGGCGAGGGTAGTGCGGGTTGACGTTCACGTCAACTTTACGTAAATTGTCGCCACCCTACAAGAGAGCATCGCTGTGTGTTCTTCCAGAATTTATAAATGACTACCGACAGAGGTAAAGATGAAAATATTAGTGCCGGTAAAACGCGCCATAGACTACAACGTAAAAGTGCGTGTAAAACCTGACAACTCAGGTGTTGATTTAACCAATGCCAAAATGTCGATTAACCCGTTTTGTGAAATAGCAGTTGAAGAAGCCATTCGCCTTAAAGAGAAAGGCATTGCTACTGAGATTGTCGTGGTGTCGATAGGTGAAAAGGCCTGCCAGGAACAAATTAGAACAGCTTTGGCTTTAGGCGCAGATCGCGGTATACAAATCGATACCAGTGAATCACTCGATTCATTGCAAATCGCCAAATTATTGCAAAAAGTCGTAGAACAAGAGTCGCCTGAATTGGTTATTCTTGGCAAACAGTCAATTGATTCGGATAACAATCAAACTGGTCAAATGTTGGCCGCACTAACCGGTATGCCTCAAGGTACTTTTGCATCTATAGTTAAGGTCGCGGATGAGAAAGTACAAGTGACTCGAGAGATTGATGGTGGTTTGCAGACCGTTGAGTTATCTCTACCCGCGGTCGTTACTACCGATTTGCGTTTAAATGAACCGCGTTACGCATCATTGCCAAATATCATGAAAGCCAAGCGCAAACCTCTTGATGTTAAAGCGGCAGCGGATTTTGGCGTTGATTTAAGCTCAAAGGTTAAAGTATTGAAAGTTGAAGCACCAGCACAACGTCAAGGTGGCGTAAAAGTCGCTGATGTGGCTGAATTAGTTGATAAATTAAGAAATGAAGCGAAGGTGATCTAATGGCCATTTTATTATATGCAGAACATGACAATATCCACTTAAAGTCTGAAACTCATAAGTTGGTACATGCCGCAGCACAAATGGGTACAGAGTTACATGTACTTGTTGCGGGTGAAAACTGTAGTGGGATCGCCGAAAAGGCTGCGGAAATTGCAGGCGTGAGTAAAGTGTTACTTGCGGATAACGCGGTTTATGCACATCAACTTGCTGAAAACATTGCGGATTTAGTAGTGGAGTTGGGTAGGGAATATAGCCATGTGCTTTGTTCTGCAACGACAACAGGTAAAAACTTTATGCCCAGAGTGGCGGCGATGTTAGATGTTGCACAGATTTCGGACATTATTAAGGTAGAAAGTGCTGACACTTTTGCCCGTCCAATTTATGCAGGTAATGCTATTGCCACGGTACAATCAAGTGATGTTATTAAAGTCATTACTGTTAGAACTGCGGCTTTTGATGCAGCTCCTGAAGGTAACAATGCGACTATTGAAAATGTTAGTTTGGTTAAAGCATTAGATAAGTCTAGCTTTGTATCAGCCGAATTAACAGTATCTGAACGTCCTGAATTAACCGCCGCGAGTATTATTATTTCTGGTGGCCGTGGAATGCAAAATGGCGATAACTTTAAGTTGTTAGACGGTATTGCTGATAAACTTGGTGCTGCTATGGGGGCCTCCCGAGCGGCTGTCGATGCGGGCTTTGTGCCCAATGATATGCAAGTTGGACAGACGGGTAAAATCGTCGCACCGCAACTTTATATTGCCGTCGGTATTTCAGGCGCTATCCAGCACTTGGCTGGTATGAAAGACTCCAAAGTTATAGTTGCTATAAACAAAGATGAAGAAGCACCAATCTTCCAGATCGCTGACTACGGTTTGGTCGGTGATTTGTTTGAAATATTGCCTGAATTGGAAGCTGCTTTGTAAAGCAAATTTCTAAGAGTAATAGTATCGAGCCGCTTAGTCCTACTAAGCGGCTTTTTTCATTTAGACGAATGCCAATTAATGAGGATAATATTTTCATGAGCAAAATTATTTTTAACAATAAATTGCTGCCATTCCGAGCCACCGATTTTTATAGTGGTCGCAGAGCTGACGCTGCAGTTCTTTAATTTTAAAACAACTTGTCATTATAAAAGTAAAAATAAGCGTTGCGTTATCCTCTATTAATGACTAATTTCCAACTTTACTCTCCATAGCATATGAATTTGCCATTTATGAATTTAACCAACATCAACACTCTGTCCCT
>JBLHNW010000338.1:0-4701 GCA_047622205.1 Paraglaciecola sp. | reverse complement strand
AAATTGCAATTCGTGGGTGATTAATTCGGTGCTTTTTCCGTTTTGTTCATTATACATTTCCAGACGCATTGGTCGCCAATATTTATCCAGATAATGTTTATAGTCGTGCATGCTTAATACCTTCAGCAAACTTCCTTTACGGTCATAAAACTCCAGTTTTAAAACACGATAATGTTCGTCAACCCAGGAAATTTGTTTGGTATAGCCTGAATTTGGATCTGTTGGTACTTGCTCAACAACGAAAGTATTTTGTCCTTCATACTTTTCATCTCGCAGATATTTAAAGTTAAATTTCTCCAGCTCAAAAGAACTCATGTCTTCATATGCGAATTCACTCCCCATGAATGGCCCCGATTTATTACGGGAAGAAATCCGCTTTACGCGTTTAAGTGCGGGCAGATATATCCACTGATCGTCTGGCTTAATTGCATGAGAAAAATTAAGAAATGCTGTGCCTTTTACATCTTTAGGTTGGTCAAAAATAGTTAAGGCTTTATCGCCATCGCCACTGACTTCAAGGGATTTTATACGCATTTTTCGCTCAGTTTCATCGCCTCGGGAATTGCGTAAAATCATGTTCATATCAGCATTACTATCGCCCCAACCAAGATCCCTAGCTTTACGTTCTTTGGCAATCTGTAAGCCTTTTTCTTCCGCAGATTGAGCAAAACTTGCATTACTTAAGCATATTGCCAATCCTAATAGGACAAAAGTCTTCAGGGAGTAAGTCAAACTAGACTTCCTGAGTAAGGTTTTTATTGTCATCTACTGTCTCCGTATTAATCTGCTTTTTATCGAACACCATTAAAAATGGTGGTAAGAACAAGAAATCGACTGCCAGTGCTACCGCAATAATAATTCCGGTTAACATACCCATATCTGAGTTTAATGCAAATGGCGACAAGGTGAGTACCGAAAACCCTAATACTAATACCAGAGTGGTTATCCACAACGCCCTTCCAACGCTGGCAAAAGCAAACCTTACCCCTTGCTCCGCGCTTTTACCCTGTAATCTGGCATGACGGTATTTACTTAAAAAATGGACCGTATCATCAACGATAATACCGAGTGTCATACTCAATACAATTGACAAACCTAGGTTTATTTCTGCTGAGTATAAACCCCAGATACCAAAACCAATGCCAGCAGGCAGTAGATTGGGGATTAGGCTTATCACTCCCATTCGCCAGGAACGTAAAGCTAAAACCAATAAGGCGGATATCAGGACCAACGCCACAAGTGTACCCTGCAACATACTTTGCATATTAGCTTCACCAATATGGGCAAACATCAAATTGGGGCTGGCAACCATAAGAGTCAAATCGGGTGCTCGTTGTGCAAACCAGTCTTGTGCTCGTTTCTCCAAACCGGTTAATTCTTTACTACCCAGATTTTGCACTGTGCTCATAATGCGGGTAGCAGACTTATTGATATCAAGTTGGTTATTCAGATCCAAACCGTAAGGTAGAGACATTTCATACAGAAGTAGATATTGAGCAGCCAACTCTCTGTTCTCAGGCAGTCGATAATAACCTTGCTCGTCGCCGTGCATATTTTTGTTAAGACGTTTAAATGTGTCGGCAATAGTCGCTACATGGTCCACTTCTGGCTGAGCCCGCAACCAATTACTAAACTCGTCTACAAGTACTAGTACTGCGGGTGAATTTACTCCTGAATCATTGCCCGTTAAAATTGCGAAGTCGATACTCGTCATGCCGCTCAAATTGTCTTGCTGAAAATTAGTCGACTGGCGGAATTCAGTGGTTTCATCAAAATAGGCAGTTGCCACATCATTCAGCTGATTTTTAAAGGAAAAAGCGATTGCCATCAATGCGACTAAAAGAGTAAAGGGCAAAATTCTCTTATGATTGACAATGACCCACTCACCGAAGCGTTCCGTATATCCAGAATTCACTGTCGATGTTTTAACGGGTTTCATTGGCAACACCATTATCAAGGCAGGTAACAAAGTCAGAGAAAATATGCCGGCAAACCCTACCCCAATTGCTGCGAGATTGCCTAAATCGGCCAGAATAGGTACAGCAGCAAAGTTAAGAGTTAAAAAACCAATTCCTGTGGTTGCGCTGGTAATAAAAACTGGCATTCTATTGAGTTGGAGACTGTAGCGAAGTGCTTCATCCTTGCTTTTGCCTTGACGCATGGCATACAGCATTGACGAAACAACATGAATGCAATCTGCCACGGCCAATGTCATTACCATGGTTGGCACATTCACCGTTGCAGTACTCAGAAACATACCCATCCAACCAGACAAGCCCATAGTGACTGAAATACTGGCAATAATTACAATCACGGTAGCAAGCGTGCCAATAAAGGTACGCAGCAAGATCCACATAATCAATATTATGGTCAAAAACATCAAGGGAATGAGGGTTTCAGCATCTTGTTTGGCAGAAGCAGCAAAAGAGTCATTCATCAATACCATGCCGGTATGATAAAAGTCGTGGTCTGGATAACGGGATTGGTACTTATCACTCAGCGTTTTTACCCAGTTGGTAATTTCAAATACTTCCGCTGTTTGATCACCATCTGGCAAGTTAACAGTAATATTAACTATCGCCACATGGCCCTGTTCTGAAACCATGCGTTTAACTAAGTCGGGTTCGTTCAGCGCGATAGATCGAATTCGCTGTATGTTTTCCTGATCAAGCTGTTCAGCATCTAATACCAGATCTTCGACAATCATGTCGTCATCTTCAGCCCAGGTGTACTGAAAATTGGCGATAGAATCCACGCGAATTGATAAAGGTGCTTGCCACGCTTCATCCGTCATTTCTTTGATTAGTCTTAATGTCTCAGAGGTAAATACATTGCCGGAGCGAGGAGCAATAATGATACTGGCATTTTCATTTTTACTGAATGTGCTTTGCATTTCTTCAAAGGCTACACGTTGCGGATTCTCTGGCTCAAAGAAGACTTTGTAATCACCTCTAAAGTAGAGGTTCTTAGCACCAAATGCTGTAGTAAAAATCAACACAAAACAAATTAATAAGACTGTTTTTGGGCGTTCCACAGACACATTAAGCCATGAATCTTTCATCAACTTCTCCAGGCTTTAAAAGAGCCGAATATAAGCATTATTTGCAATCAGAAATTTATGTTTAGAGACTACCATACTCAAAAATAAGGTGGGACAACTAATCGCTGGCAATGAGTATATCCTCAGATATGTGCGTTTCAGCGGGAATGAAAAGCCATTTAGGCCAGGTGACTATTTCCCGAGCAAAATTATTTCTACAAATAAAAAATCGCGCAGAAACTGCTACCAGCTTTGTTATTTTTGTCGACTAAATGTCCAAAATTACATTCAGTTTTGATAGATTGCGGGCAAATGAACATTTTTAATTTTCACTGATTCTGCAAAACTATACCACTGAAATATATACATTTTTATTCATTAAGAGATCCCTTCTCATAACTAACGGTTAACAAATATACTAAAATATTTTGATCTATTTGTGAAAATCAGTATTATAAGTATCAACTGGTCAGATGAGCGGATGAGTAAAAAACTATGAGTATTAGAACAAGCCTTAAGAAAGTATTACCCCCAATTTCTCTAACAGAGCAAGAAGCGTTAGACGCGGGTGACGTATGGATTGAATCATCAATTTATCAGGGCAAACCTGATATGCATGCTTTGCGAGCTATTCCGGCAGCAAAACTAAGTGCCGATGAGCAAGCCTTCCTTGATGGCCCGGTTCAAGAGTTGTTAACAATGATTAATGACTTTGAGTTACAAAATGACATCCATATTCCACAGAATATTTTAGATTTCTTATCAGTGAACAAATTTTTCGCCCTTATCATTCCCAAAAAATTTAATGGCTTAGAGTTTTCAGCCTATGCGAACTCAACGATAGTTGCGACAATTGCCGCTAAAAGTTCTGCTGTCGCCGTCACGGTTATGGTACCCAATTCTTTAGGTCCAGGTGAATTGCTGATGCATTACGGTACACCTGCACAGCAAGAACAATGGTTGCCAAAATTGGCAGTCGGTAAAGATATCCCCTGTTTTGCCTTAACCAGCCCAGAAGCGGGTTCTGATGCTGGCGCTATTCCTGACGCAGGCATTGTCACTAAAGGCATGTGGGAAGGTGAAGAAGTTCTGGGCTTATCCGTCACATGGGATAAACGTTATATTACTCTGGCACCTATCGCTACCGTACTTGGTTTAGCCTTTAAAGCATTCGATCCTGAGAATTTATTGGGCAGCGAACTTGAACTCGGTATTACCTGTGCACTTATCCCTAAATCTCACCCAGGTGTTGAATTAGGTAACCGCCATGATCCAATGGGCATGCGCTTTTACAACGGTACTACACGTGGTGAAAATGTATTTATTCCAATGGATTTTGTTATTGGAGGCCAGAAAAACATCGGACGTGGTTGGCAAATGCTGGTTAGCTGCCTTGGTGCAGGCCGCGGTATTTCACTACCCGCCATGGGCGTTGCCTCTGCTCAGTCTGCGTTAAAATCAACTGCCGAATATTCATTTGTCCGTGAACAATTTGGTGTTCCAATTGGTCGTTTTGAAGGCATTCAGGAAAAATTAGCTGATATCGCTGGTAAAACTTTTGTATTGGAATCCATGCGAGTATTGACGACAGAAGGATTGGGCCTAGGTCTAAAACCATCGGTTATTACTGCGATTGCTAAATATCATATGACAGAATTAGG
>JBLHNW010000337.1:0-4770 GCA_047622205.1 Paraglaciecola sp. | reverse complement strand
CTAGCTTGTAACAGTACAATCAAATGGTATAACAAATCAGCAGATTCATTTTTAAGTTCATCAAGATCCTTTACTGTTGCCGCGAGAGCCGTTTCGACCCCTTCTTCCCCGACTTTCTGCGCAATGCGCTTTATGCCTTTGCTATAAAGGTGGGCGGTATAACTTGAATCTGGATCGGCACCCTTGCGTGAAGCAATGACTTGTTCGAGTTCGGCAATAAAACTGAATGAGGGGGCTGTGCCATCAAACCAGCAGGTTTCAGCGCCCGTGTGGCACGTTGGCCCAACTGGATTGACCAATGCAAGTAATGAATCATTGTCACAATCACTAGTGATCTCAACTAAGTTTAAGCTATTGCCAGACTCTTCACCTTTAGTCCATAAACGCTGTTTGGAACGACTATAAAATGTCACCAAACCGGTATTCAGGGTTTTTTCCAAAGCGTCTTGGGTCATAAACCCTTGCATCAATACTTTACCGCTTTGTGCGTTTTGCACAATACACGGCAACATGTTGTCCATTTTGACCCAGGCTAAATCTGCAATAGTGTCTTTGTTAATTATCATTTTTAAATTCTCAATTGTGCTTTAGCTACAAATTATGTTCAGTCACGGATCGCCACACGTTTTTCACGTAGATAAGCTTTTAATTCTGGAATAGGAATGATGCCTTTATGAAAAACAGAAGCAGCTAATGCGCCATCAACATCCGCTTGTTCAAATACATCTTTAAAATGAATTTTTTCACCAGCTCCGCCTGAAGCAATTAAGGGGACTTTACACACCCTACGAATTGCCGAAAGTTGCTCAAGATCATAACCTTTACGTACACCATCTTGATTCATGCAGTTCAGCACAATTTCCCCAGCGCCACGTTGCTGTACTTCTTGCACCCAGTCTGCAGTTTGCCAGCCAGTTTGTTGAGTACGTGATTCATCCCCGGTAAATTGGTAAACTTGATATTGCCCAGTTTTTTCATTGAAAAAACTATCTATACCGACTACCACACACTGTTGACCGAAAGTGTCGTGTAGTCTGGTGATCAACGTGGGGTCTGTTAGCGCAGGAGAGTTAACGGAAATCTTATCTGCACCCATTTCTAAAATTTTTCCAGCATCTTCTACAGACTTGATACCGCCGGCAACGCAAAATGGCACATCAATTACCTCGGCGATACGCGTCACCCAGCTTTTATCGACTACACGCTGGTCGCTTGATGCAGTAATATCGTAAAATACTAACTCATCCGCTCCCTGCTGCGCGTATTGCTGTGCCAGAGGTACTATGTCGCCAATAATTTCATGGTTGCGAAATTTCACCCCTTTTACTACTTTGCCATCTTTTACATCTAAGCAAGGGATGATACGTCTAGCGAGCATAAATCTACCTCTAGTTAAAATTTCTTAATTAACGCGGGTCAGCCAATTGTGATTATCTTCGGCCTTACCCCATTGAATGTCATTTAATGCTTGACGCAATTTGAGGGTTGTTGGACCAGGCTGGCCAGTACCCACGCTATGCTCAACACTGTTGTGAATAAAGGTGCCAACGGGTGTTAAAACGGCCGCTGTGCCTGACAGCGCAGCTTCTGTACCTGGTTTCGCCGCACGTTCTAGCAGCTCAGTCACCGAGAGGTTGCGCTCACTAACTGTCATGCCCATATCAGCGGCAATCTTTAGCACTGAATCTCGAGTTACACCGTGTAGAAATGAGGCATCCAGACCCTTAGTAATTATTTCGTTACCATCTATCAGTAAGAAGTTAGCAGCCCCAGTTTCCTGAACATCACCATTTGGGCAAAATAAAATTTGATCCGCTTGAACCTGCTGTCTTGCTTCGAGGATGGGTCCTAAAGCACTGGCATAATTACCACCACTTTTGATCATTCCCATGTGCGGGGCGCAGCGCATGCCATCTTCGTCTAATAAAATTCGTAGGGGCTTAGCTCCACTAGTAAAGTAATCACCAACCGGAGACAGTAACACGTACAGCAGCGACGTCAGCGACGGTGCCGCAGCTTTACCGATAGACACCTCAGTACCAAAGTGGGTAGGACGAATATACATGGAGCCTGGAGGCGCAGGTACCTCACTGGCAAACTGAGCAACAATATCCAATATCATCTGCCGTACTTGTTCTTCATTGATTTGAGGTAGATGCAGCAAACGGCTACTTTGAGCCAGGCGCTTGATATTTTTATCCATGCGAAATATATGCACGCTGCCGTCTTCATGACGAAAGGCTTTTAAGCCCTCAAAGCAGGTGCTGGAATAATGCAGGACATGAGCACCCGGATGCATTTGAATACTGTCTGATGGAACGACTTCACTGGCGCTCCACCCATTGTTGTCAAATTTACTGAGCACCATTTCTGGCATAAAAACAGTCCCGAATACGGCCATGATCACTTCCTAATTTCTTGGTTTCTTGCTCGCAGGTTTATTAATCACTGCGAACGAATACAATTTGACGGCAATTTACAACATTATCAGTTGTGAGACTAATTATTACCGCTAAAACTCGCCATCATTAGCGTAATTTGTTGTGTACAAATTATTAACTATTCCAGCATGTTATCGCTTGTTCAACAGTGAATTTTCCTTCAAGTAGAGCGCGACCCAAAATCACTCCGCTAACCTGAGTTGGTTTTAATACGGTTATATCGTCCAGATTGCCAATGCCACCAGAGGCTTGCCAGTCGATTGACGGAAATTTTTCTGTCATTTCAGCATAAAGCTTATGATTAGCGCCTTGTAAGGTACCGTCGCGGCTGATGTCTGTACACAGCACGTGTTTGGCACCGACAGACAAAAAGTCGTTTAACAGCGCTTCTAAAGACACTCCAGAATTTTGTTGCCAGCCGTGGGTCGCGATAAACTTATTGCCAGCTGCGTCAATATTAACGTCAAGCGCCAGAACTATCGCCTCACTACCGTATTTACTCACCCACGCCTTAACTAAATCTGGTTCTTTCACTGCCAAAGAACCAATCACAACCCGTTTAACACCGAGTGCCAGTAATTGTGCCACGTCTTCTTCACTGCGAATACCGCCGCCCGCCTGAAAATCCATGCGCTCGGTTGCTACCATTTTGCCAATCAAGTCTAATTGGCGTTTGTTGGTATCTTTGGCACCGGTCAAATCAACAATATGTAGCCATTTCGCCCCCTGATCTGCATAATTATGTACGACTTCAATGGGGTCGAGTTCATATTGGGTCTTCTGCTCATAATCGCCCTGAAACAAGCGAACTACCGAGCCATCTATTAGGTCTATTGCTGGGATGATCATAATTGATTTATAACTCTATAAAGTTTTTGAGTAACTGGGCACCAGCATCGCTTGAACGCTCAGGGTGGAATTGCACTCCAAAGAAGTTGTCTTTGTGCAGCGCTGCTGAAAAGTTCATGTGATATTGACAGACAGCCATAGTGTGCTCAGAAACTTCAACAGCGAAACTATGCACAAAGTAGAAATAACTCTCGTCATCAATACCCTTGAATAAAGGTGCATCCTTAGCTTTACTCACAGTATTCCAACCCATGTGGGGTAAACGAAGATCGCCTACTTGCATACGTTTCACCTGGCCTGGTATTAAACCCAAACAAGTGGTACTTTCTTGCAAACTTTCTTCTGAAGTATCAACCATTAACTGCATGCCCAGGCAAATTCCCAATACTGGTTGAGTTAGGGATTGGATACATTGATTTAGTTGTTTTTGCTCAATACTAGCCATAGCAGCATTGGCACTTCCTACACCAGGTAAAAATACTTTGTCGGCTTTTTGAATAACGGCCGTATCGTCAGAAACCGTCACCTGTACACCTAATCTTTCAACGGCAAATCTTACTGAAGAGATATTGGCGCAGCCGGTATTGACGATAACGATGTTTTTAACATCTGTCATTAGAGCGTGCCTTTGCTACTTGGCAACGTCTCACCTTGTTTGTGAATGGCCTGGCGCAGCGCTCTGCCAAATACTTTAAATAAACTTTCTACCTGATGATGAGCATTACCCTCGCTTGTAGAAAGGTGTAAGGATAAGCCCATAGCCTGGGCGATGGAGTAGAAAAAGTGCGGCACCATTTCTGTGGCCATTTCACCCACATTCTCCCGACTAAACTCAGCTTCAAATTTAAGGTGAGGGCGATTGGATATATCTAAAATACACTCGGCACGGCACTCATCCATTGGCAGTGCAAAACCAAAACGACCAATACCTCGTTTGTCTCCCAGGGCCTTTTTAAGCGCCTCACCTAATGCCAATGCGGTGTCTTCAACACTATGGTGATCATCAATATGCAAATCACCGTCGACTGATAGATTGAGTTCAAAGCCTCCGTGGGTGGCTATCTGGTCAAGCATATGATCAAAAAATCCAATCCCGGTTGCGATTGTTGATTTTGCGCTTGAATCTAAATCAACTTTAACATGAATATTGGTTTCAGAGGTCTTGCGCACAACAGTGGCTACACGAGTTGATTGTAATAATTGTTTTTCAATTGCAGGCCAATTATTGTTCTCTCTATCATAACGAATGCTGGCAATGCCCATATTTTCAGCAAGTTGCAGATCAGTTTCCCGATCGCCAATGACAAATGAACGCGTAAAATCGACCTTACCTTGTTGCAAATAATCTTTCATCAAACCCAACTTGGGTTTGCGACAACTGCAGTTGTCAGCATCGAAATGGGGGCAGATTAAAACATCATCAAACTTCACCCCCTGGCTGCTGAAGAAATCCATCATTTTGTTATGAGCTACATCAAAG
>JBLHNW010000336.1:0-4776 GCA_047622205.1 Paraglaciecola sp. | reverse complement strand
CACTCGACAGCCAATCTGAGCAGGCAATTCTAAATGCCTTACGTGAAATCGCCCAAGGGCATACAAGTTTGGTGATCGCGCACAGATTGTCCACAATAGTCGACGCAGATAGCATCGTAGTGATGGGGAATGGCGAGATTATCGAACAAGGTAATCACCAACAACTGCTTGACGCTAATGGCGCTTATAAAAAGTTATGGGAAACACAACATAACTCTACAAAATCAGCAACAGAGATAGATACTCAAAATGGATAATCAAGCTATGCTCGATGCCATTAACCAGACGATGCCATTCGGCAAATATGCAGGGAGAAAGCTATTATTTCTGCCGGAACCTTATTTGGTTTGGTTTAACCAGCAAGGTTTCCCTCAGGGCAAATTAGGTCAACAACTCGCACTTATCCATGAAATCAAAGTCAACGGATTAGAATCAATGTTAGCTCCTTTGATAAAGGACTGACTAATATATCGTAATAATTGAACAACTGTATGCCCGAGGGTAGATGTGCCATGGAGCTTATCTGACTTGGTCTTGCCTGATGGAAAATATCAGTGATTCTCTGGTTTTTCTTGACGCTCTGTTTGAAGATTCAGCGACTATGCGTAATCTGCGGCAGCAAGGTCCACTTATTAGTGGTATTGACACACCACAGTGAGCAAATAATTTCCAGGCAATAAAAAAGGCGCTATATGCGCCTTTTTGAAACCATTCGTTTTGCTACTCTTAGCGACGCAGACCTAAACGCTTGATCAAATCTTGATAACCCACAACGTTTTTACCTTTAAGGTAATCAAGCAATTTACGACGCTGGCTAACCATGCGTAATAAACCACGACGTGAGTGGTGATCTTTTTTATGGTCAGCAAAGTGGCCCTGAAGCTTGTTGATGTTGTGAGTCAACAATGCAACTTGCACCTGAGATGAACCGGTATCGCCTTCTTTAACGCCGTAATCAGCGATAATTTTTGCTGTTTCTTGTGTACTTAGTGACATAACATTCTCCAATAAATAGGATTAAACACACGACCCGCCAATCACTAATTCAGCAGGCCAAAAAGAGCGCGTATTATAGCGATCAGAATAAGGATAGCAAGGGATAAATTAAGCTCTACATGTAACTCAGAAATGTGACCCTAACCCTGCCCGGCGAGTTTCCCAAAAGCATGTACTCTGATGTGATGTTCTCCTGATTCTACTTGCACAAATTCTCATTATAAAAGTTGAGTTTTGAAACATTCAGTAAGACTATAAAAGACCAGCACATTAAATACATATGCCCCTATGTATTGCCCATATCCTCTAGAAAACTAAAGCCTTTGATGAAAAGCTTGTAAAATTTCAAAACTTAGGTAAATGTAGCTCATCTGAAGATATCAATATTTGAATTTTATGAAAAAAACTCTGCTCTTAGTCACAATATTGCTTTTTAGCAGCATGGTCCTCGCGGAAGAAGATACAGCCGAGCCCCAGCCATTAGATCCTGCTTATATGGGCTTGCATGGCATGGTGCTGATGAATAACGGCTCAAACTTATTCGCATCCCATTTGCCTACTTACAATAAACCCCACGATGTGCAAATTATCTATTCCATTGATGTCTCAGACGCCGCTCTACTCTTTTTAATACGTGATGCTGACATGGTAACCATAAAACCTAAACCATTTAATCTACAACGTTTAATGCGAGGTGAGTCATTCACAGTGAAAGCTGATGTGTATATGGGGCATTTTGAGCGCGAGGGTATGTTAACCTACGAAAATATGGACATCGAGTTTGACGAACAATTGTATCTGCGTATGTTGGATGATCCACAGAACTCTCATTTTAGACAAACATATGACTCTGTCATGCTAAGAAATAATCAAAGAATACTCGTTCATCAGATCCAGAAATCTCCGAGCTATGATCATTTGGTATTGCTTTATGATGACGTTAATTGCATGACTCAATTTGGCACAACTTCAGCGGTACCAAGTCAATCTGAATTGAATAACAAAATAACTTTTTGCGGTTCGCTCAAACCTTTGTACTACGAAACTCAAGATTTCCAATAATCATAGTGAAGTTACTCGAAAATACACATTTCATCACGCCCTGGCGGATTCTAAAATGACTTGTGTAAAGCGAGAAGAATGCAGAGTAAATTAATATGAAATTTACTCTTCGTTCCTTACAACCACTCTTTTTGGCCAAATACGACCATCTTCAGTCACTTCTCCCACGCCCATAAAAAAACCTTCCGACTCGGAATAAGCGCGAATTTGTGTACCTTCCTTTTGGCTTAGTGCAACAGTTGCCTTGGCAGGATTACCGTGACTGAAATATTGAGCTTCAATGGTATTTAATTTTGCTTCAGGCAGGTTTTTAACAGCAGTATCCATGGCAATCAAAAGTGGATCTAGTACCTCTGATACAGTCAATCCTTGATCTTGAGCATTCTTAAGTAATTCATCAAGTTGCTCCAAAGTAACCATTTTGTCGCTAGGATAATCCGTCACCTGAGTACGATGTAACTTAGAAACATAGGCGCCGCAATCCAAAATCTGCCCTATATCATCGACCAACGAGCGAATATAAGTACCTTTACTGCAATGCACCTGCATATCAACTTCATTGCCCTCAAAACGCGTTACGCTTAAACTGAATATTGTGATATCCCGAGCAGGCCTATCAATCTCAATACCTTGGCGAGCATAAAAATACAGTGGTTTGCCTTGATGTTTAAGCGCTGAAAACATCGAAGGAACCTGTTTAATGGGACCCCGAAATTGTTCACAGGCGGTATGCAGTTGTGCTTCGCTAACATTCACAGGTTTAGTTGCTACTATTTCCCCATCGGCATCAGAGGTGGTCGTACGAACGCCTAATGTTGCGGTGACAAGATAAGTTTTATCAGTCTCTAATAAAAATTGTGAAAATTTGGTCGCTTCGCCTAAGCAGATCGGCAACATGCCGGTAGCAAGAGGATCTAGAGCACCGGTATGCCCTGCTTTAGCAGCAAAAAACGCACGTTTAACCTGCTGTAAGGCTTGGTTGGAAGAAATACCCAGTGGCTTGTTCAATAATAAAATGCCGTCAACTGAACGGCCTTTTCTGCGTCTGGCCACTTATTAGTCCTCTTCTTCATCCTGGCCAATCTTACGACCAGCCTGAAGTGCTCTTTGTGCATCTTGATTTAAGGTATCACTCACCAGGTTTGAAATACGAATACCTTCTGCAAGTGAACTATCACGCATAAATTTCAATGCGGGTACCGCTCGCATACGCATACGACCAGCCAGCAAGGTGCGTATAAAACCTTTATCGTCTTGCAATATTTTAAGATAGTTATCCATAACCTCGTCGTCATTCTCAAAGAAGGATACAAAAATTTTGGCGTAAGCCAAGTCTCTGGACACTTCAACACCAGATACTGTAACCATGCCCAGACGCGGATCGCGATTCTTAAATTCGTTTTGTAAAATACTGGCAATTTCTTTGTGAATTTGTTGGCCGACTCGGTCGGTACGGGAAAATTCTCTGGCCATGTTATGTCTCCAGCGGTGTAACTAACACCGTTTTGTAAGATAAAACGGAGGCCTGAGCCTCCGTTTGGTACTGTCTAAAAAGAGCAAGCCGTTTTAACTGTTATAGCTCGCGCTTAACCTCAACAGTTTCAAATACTTCGATTTGGTCGCCTGCTTTTACATCATTGTAATTCTTCACGCCGATACCACATTCAGTGCCATTACGCACCTCTTGCACATCGTCTTTAAAGCGTCTCAATGACTCTAGCTCACCTTCGTAAATCACCACGTTTTCACGTAAAACACGAATTGGTGCGCTACGCTTAACAATACCTTCTGTCACCATACAACCAGCGATTGCACCGATTTTTGGTGACTTAAATACGTCACGCACTTCAGCCAAACCAATAATTTCTTGTCTGAATTCAGGTGCAAGCATACCGGTCATGGCAAGTTTAACTTCATCTATCAACTGATAAATGATGCTGTAATAACGCAGGTCTATTTCGTTTGATTCAATGATACGACGTGCACTTGCATCGGCACGAACGTTAAAGCCAATAACGATAGCACTAGACGCTGCAGCCAAACTAGCATCGGTTTCAGTAATTCCACCGACACCACTGCCGACAATATTAACCTTCACTTCATCTGTAGACAGTTTAGTCAAAGATTCAGATATCGCTTCAACAGAACCTTGTACGTCAGCCTTAAGTACAACATTCAATTCGCTAACATCACCCGCTTCCATATGGGCAAACATGTTCTCTAGTTTGGCCTTTTGCTGCTTAGCAAGCTTCACTTCACGTTGTTTAGTATGACGTTTACCTGCGACTTCACGCGCCTTACGTTCATCCTGAACAACTAATGCGTCTTCACCAGCTATCGGCACGCCAGATAAACCTAGCACTTCAACAGGAGTAGACGGGCCAGCAACGATAACATCTTTACCATGTTCATCACGCATAGCACGAACTTTTCCATATTCGATGCCACAAAGTAAAATATCACCAGCTTTTAGTTGTCCTTCCTGAATCAATACCGAAGCAACAGGGCCGCGGCCTTTATCTAGACGGGATTCAATAACAACACCTTTAGCTGAGCCAGTAGGTGGAGCCTTCAAATCAAGCAATTCAGCTTGTAAAATAATGGCTTCAAGTAGGCCGTCAACACCCTCACCGGTTTTCGCTGAAACGTTAACAAATTGATGTTCGCCGCCCCATGCTTCTGAAATCACTTCAATTTGTGACAGTTCAGTTTTAACCC
>JBLHNW010000335.1:0-4783 GCA_047622205.1 Paraglaciecola sp. | reverse complement strand
TGCTTGCCTTAAACGCCGCGATTGAAGCGGCAAGAGCAGGCGAACAGGGGCGCGGTTTTGCAGTGGTTGCTGATGAGGTGAGAACTCTTGCGCAACGTACCCAGGAATCGACAGGGCAAATCACAAAAATTATTGCACAATTACAAAATCAATCTTCTCAAACCCTGGATGTGATGAAACAAGGTTTGTCTCAAGCACAGGATAACGTACAAACAGTTGCTCAAGTAGGTCAGACATTTGCCAGCATCCAACTCGCTATCGAACATGACTTATTGGGTGCTACTACCATTGCCAAAGCTGCTGAGGAGCAAACACGAACCTTGGTGACGACCGAAAATAACGTTGAATTCATTAAGTCGGCAAATGATAAGACACTTGAGGTAGCGCATAAAAGCGCTATTACGAACGCTGAAATAGTGGATATGAGTCATACCGTGGCTAATTTGGTAGAAAAATTTAAGATTTAACTGAATGATTTTCGAATGAACAAAAAATGTACTAACACGGTGACATTTTTGAAACGTTAATTTATTACTTACTACGTTCGGTATTCTACACTTTCTCAAGCCGCGCTTGTTAGCCAAAATTTTTAACAAGATAAGCGGTGAACCCTGTGTGCAATGGACAGTATCGCCTGACAGCAGTGTTAACACTACTTTCCTAATGCAAATCAAGTCGAACCCTGCTTTCATTATCGATGTATTTAGTCTGTTGTTTTTAAATAGGTATAGCCCTTTAAACACTTTTCGTAGAAGTCTGTCCATTTCACACCTTCTCGAGGTTTGATATCACCTCTGGCTATGTTCTTGTCTATCTCCCGTTTCACATTTAGAGCCATTGATGCAGGGTTGTATTGCATAATGTCCAATACGTTTTCTACCGATGAGCCTGTCACCACTTCTTCAATGTAGAAGTCCAGGGGATCATCGTCATGACTGTAGATATGCACTTCATTTAAGCGACCAAACAAGTTGTGCATATCGCCCATGACATCCTGATAAGCTCCGGTCAAAAATAAGCCGAGGTAATAGTCTTCATCGGCTTTTAGGGGGTGCATTGGTAGTACGTCAGAAATTCCCTGTGCGCATACAAATTGATCAACTTTGCCGTCGCTGTCACAGGTAATATCGACCAGGGAGCAGTTTACTGTGGGCTCCTCGTTCATGCGCGTTAACGGCACAATAGGTAACACTTGATCGATTGCCCATGTATCGGCGGCGGATTGAAACACCGAGAAATTACATAAATATTGAGAAGATAAGCTGAAATCCAGCTCTTGTAATTCTTCAGGTACAAATTCAGCGTGTTTTAAGCGTTGTTGTATTTTGACCATTATTTGCCAATAAAGGGTTTCAATTTTGGCTAACTCTTCCAAGGATACGACACGTAACTTAAACGCCCCTACTGCTTGCTCTTTCCACTGAGAGGCATCGTTGAATATTTCCTGGAGGTTATTCTGACTGTCGATATCTTCAGCTAGTTCGCGGATGTTTGTTACCAAAATATGCTCGCCCGGTACAACTTCGGTGCATATTTCAGCGCTATTCGAGCGAATTTCGCCTACTACTTCGGCTACAACACAGCTATGGTGAGCGGTGATAGCACGGCCACTTTCGCTAACCAGAATGGGATGCGGAACATTTTCTAAATCACACACTTCTTTCATGCCAAACACAACGTCGGCTACGTATTCTTCCATACTGTAATTGCGTGAAGAGTCATTGGTTGATTTACTGCCATCGTAATCAATACCCAAACCCCCGCCAACATCTACGTAGTCTAGTTTAAACCCCATATGATGAAGTTCTGCGTATATGCGTGCGCCTTCGCTAACCGCTTCTTTTACCGCGCGAATATCGGTTAACTGACTGCCAATATGAAAATGTAACAGGCATAGACTTTCCCCCATGTCTTCTTGATCAAGGTATCTTGCGGCGTTGATAATTTCAGATATGGTCAGACCAAATTTGGCTCTATCGCCACCTGATCCTTCCCACTTGCCACGTCCTTTGACGGTCATTTTGGAACGTAAACCAATAAGCGGTGATACATTCAGCTCTTTGGCCATTTTCACTAAAGACATCAATTCAGAGTATTTTTCGATAACGACAATCATCTTACGACCAAGCATGCGTCCCAGCAATGCTAAGCGCATAAATTCCTGATCTTTGTAACCGTTGAGTATAGTTAAAGCCTCAGGGTTGGTGTTATATGCCATGACCGTAATTAGTTCGGCTTTTGAGCCAGCTTCTAAACCGTAGTTGTAGGCTTCGCCTGCGTCGACAATTTCTTCAACCACCTCTCGCATCTGGTTAACTTTTACGGGATACACTCCCATATATGGGCTCTGATATTCCGCTTCTTTGATCGTACGAATGAATACCTGGTTCAACATTGCTACTTGGGAGCGCAAAATATCATGGAAACGCAGTACCACTGGGAATTGAATGCCTTCTTCCTTGATTTCTTCGATCACGTCTTTAAAGTCAATGCGCATATTTTTATTGGCGTGATCCGGCGTAACATGTAAGTTGCCATTTTGGCCAATTTCAAAATAACCAGAACCCCACCGTTTTACGCCGTATAACTGCTCTGAGTCATCTATTGTCCAATTATTTTGATCGCTCATGTTACTTCGTACTCTTAGCTAGTATTAATAGGGCTGTTGACGGGGTTTGTCTGCGTCAAAGTAGCGGATTATAGAGAACAAATTGCCGTAATTCTATTCTTGAATGGTAGCTGTTTTAGTTTACTTTTGAGAGTTGCGTTGAATCTTATTTAATTCTTCCTCGCTACGCAGTTTTTAAGCTAAGCAAAGTTGCATGAAATCAGCGGTGAGTTTCTGTTCGATTTCTTATGCCAGATCAGTTGCGAGGAAAATAATAAACCACCTATAAGCATGCCACCCCAGCCACTCTGAATCCCTCATTTTGAGATGGCACGGGTTTATACAAAAAAGTTGAGTAGTACAATGATTTGCATAAAGTTAATCAGGTTTTTAAAGGTATTAACCTGATCACGTCCAGCTTTACTTTACCTTAGAGCGTCCACGGAGCAATCGGACGTTAAAAATATTTAGCGTCGATAACCAGTGTTTCGAGCACCGTATTACACCAATAAAATTGAGGCAGAGCCCAAGAAAACAAAAAAACCAAGGACGTCTGTGATTGTCGTTAATATTACAGAGCCAGCCAATGCCGGGTCGATCCCAACCTTATCAAGTAATACCGGAATGGCGATCCCACATAATGCAGCAATCAGCATGTTGATGACCAACGCTCCGGCAATAATCGCGGCCAATAAATTATTATCAAACCATAAGCTAGTGATAAATGAGACTACCAAGGCCCAAAGTAAGCCATTAAAGAAAGCCACTTGTACTTCTTTATTGCCCAGTGCTTTGATATTTGAGCGGGCTAATTGCCCGGTTGCCAGTCCTCGAATGGTTAGGGTTAAAGTTTGGCTACCAGTTATGCCGCCCATACTTGCTACTACTGGCATTAATACCGCCAGGGCGACAACCTGAGCGACAACCTCATCAAAAACATCAATGACAAAAGCAGCCATAAAAGCTGTTAGCAGATTGATACCTAGCCATATTGCACGACGTCGGGCACTGGTAAAAACAGGTGCAAATAAATCTTCGTCATTTACCATTCCCATATGAGAAACTTGAGCTTCATAGTGCTCTTGAAACACTTCAAAAGCGTCTTTTATGGAAAACCGGCCTAATAAACATCCGTCTCGACTGATCACCGGCAACATTGAGCGTCCACTGTTTTTCACCACATCTGAAGCTTCCAATAGGTTCATATCTGCGGTCAGAACTTGGTCGGAAAATTCGGCGATTTGTACCAGGCAGACATCCCGTTCATGACGAAACAGGGCATTAACATCAACTTGACCCATATAATGATTGGTATCATCTACAACTAGATAACTGTCTGTAAAGGCCGGAATGTCCTGTAGTTTAAGTTCTTCGATGAGTTCGCCGACACTGACTCGTTTATTGACAGTATATACATCGTGACTGACATATCGTCCAAGTTGTTCAACTGTATAGTGCAATGCCTCTTCGATTATGCCGACATCTAATGGTGTAAGTTTGTTAATCAGCCCCTTGGCGATTCGGGGAGATACAACATCCAAAATCTCAACTAAGTCTGATGTAGTACTTGATTTGGCAACATTTTCCAGTTTTTCATTAGACAGTAGACCAATAAGTTGCTCACGAGAGTCTTCGCGCATTGCGGCCAAAATTGGACTTTTCTTCTCATCATCAAGAGTTTCCCATAAGGTAAGTCGCAAACCTTTTGGCATTCCTTCAAGTATAAATGCCCAGTCTTCGGCACCAAAATCTTTAGCAATAATAGGGACTGCAATTTGGCCCTCATTTAGCGCATCGAGGATCCATACAAATGCACTTTCCCGCTGTTCCTGGCTGACCATAATACTTGTCCTATAAATTGCATTAAATTAAATATATACCCATGTCACTTCAAAATGACGGATTTAGAGCGACTCGGGAAGGATGTGTATAACCCCTTTTGTTCTAACGAAAGACTCGCAGAGAATGGGATAAATATTGTGTCTGAAATGCACCTCCCATGCAAAATACCTCTGATCTAAAGACGCCTTTACATCCAAGTTTATTTAGTCATGATTATGCCACTAGGCCAAATTAAACTCCTACAAAAGGTCTTAATCAATGGCTGACACGGTTGCTTAATTAACCAAAACGTTGTGGACAATGTGTGCGCAATATTTGATTTTCTGGCCATAT
>JBLHNW010000334.1:0-4785 GCA_047622205.1 Paraglaciecola sp. | reverse complement strand
AGAATTCCATCACCGCGCCAAGAAGATCTTCCGGTTTTTCAACAATCAAATCAAATACGCCAGGTAGTTTTGCTGCTTTTACCGGACGACCGGTGACAATCATATCTAATGCTTGCGCTACACCAGCCAGTCTCGGCAAGCGTTGAGTACCACCAGCACCTGGCAATATGCCTAGATTAACTTCGGGCAAACCGACTTTATTGGCGGCAAACGTAACGCGATAATGACAGGATAAAGCGACTTCTAGTCCGCCACCAAAAGCGGGGCCAGAAAGCGCCGCGATCACCGGCTTATTGGCGTTTTCGATCACATCGAGTACGGCCGGTAAAGGTGGTTCAAAATCACCACCTGAAAATTCACTTATATCTGCACCACCTGAAAACAACGTCAACTCTGAAGAAATAACAATGGCTTTGACCGATTCGTCAGCCAGAGCAAGCTTCATATTTTCGATCAACCCGACTCGCACTGATTTAGAAAGTGCATTAACTGGAGGGTTTTGCATAAAAAGCAGAGCAATATTGCCCTGTGTTTGATATTTAACTGCTTGATTTTCCGTTTGGGACATAAACACCTCTTACCAGATCGATTTTAGTTTGCTGATACTAGGCTAGAGAAGTTAATCATCCAAATTTATTGGTTTTATGATTATTTATAAAAATAACTGATAACAGAACTGGCGGAACAAAATGGCGTATTCATTAAATCGATAATATTTCATCATGCGTAGCAAGTTGACTTTTAGCTGCTTATTTGATTTTCTATCGCTCCTAGAATTTGATTCACATTATATTTACATTACAGGAGGCAATTACGTGAACTACCTATCTACAGCAGACACCTGTTTTGTTGATTTACCAGGATATAACTTTGCTCCCCACTATATGTCTGTAGACGATACTGAAGGCGGACAACTGCGATTACATTATTTGGATGAAGGTCCAAAAGATGGTGAAATCATCTTGATGTTACACGGTGAACCATCTTGGAGTTTTCTATATCGGAAAATGATTACACCTTTAACATCTGCTGGTTACAGGATAATTGCTCCCGATTTAATTGGTTTTGGTCGTTCTGATAAACCAACACAGCGCCAGGATTACACGTATCAACGTCATGTAGATTGGGTCAGAGCAGTATTGTTTGAGCTCAAATTGACAGAGGTAACATTAGTCTGCCAAGACTGGGGAGGCTTGATTGGCTTACGTTTACTGGCCGAACATCCAGAGATCTTCGCCAGAGCGCTAGCGGCCAATACCATGCTGCCCACAGGAGATCATGCTCCCGGTGAAGCTTTCATGAAGTGGAAGGCATTTTCTCAGGAAGTAGCAGTATTTCCGGTTTCCGGCATTATTAAAGGTGCGACTGTTACGGCGTTAAGCCCTGAAGTACTGGCGGCCTACAATGCTCCCTACCCTGACGAAAGTTACAAAGAAGGCGTACGCCAGTTTCCCTTGTTGGTGCCGGTTACACCAAACGATCCTGCCAGCGAGAAAAATCGCGAGGCCTGGAAAATTCTACAAACATGGGACAAACCCTTTATTACAGCATTTAGTGATTCCGATCCGGTGACGGCTGGTGGGGATAAAATAATGCAGAAGTTAATCCCCGGTTGCCGTAAGCAAAATCACACCACCATAGTTAAAGGCGGGCACTTTTTACAAGAAGATCAAGGTGAAGCACTTGCTCAAGTATTACTTGAGTTTATTCGCGCCAATCCTTTAAACCAATAATAAGAGAGACGAATTCAGTGGATGCATTATTAGATTTTAGCAACAAAGTAGCGTTAATAACCGGCGCAGGAAGTGGTTTTGGTCGATTGTTGGCCCAAGGGTTAGCGCAACGTGGATGCACACTGGTCATTAGCGACATCAATGCAGCCAATCTGGAAGGGACCGCTCGATCTTTGGTCGAATACGGTACGAATGTACATAGTCAAATCTGTGACGTAGCCAAAGAACAAGACTGTAAAGCAATGGTCGATTCTGCGATGGAAAAATTTGGGCGGGTCGATATCGCGGTCAATAATGCTGGTATTGCCCACAGTTTGACCCCACTTCATATGATAGAAGAGGCAACCTTAGATTTACAGGTTGATGTCAATTTAAAGGGCGTCATGTTCGGCATGAAGTATCAAATCGAAGTTATGCTAAAGCAGGGCTCTGGTCATATCCTAAATGTTAGTTCACTGGCAGGATTAGGCGGGGCACCAAAAGGAGCGGCGTATGCAGCCGTTAAACACGCAGTTATTGGTTTAACCAAAACTGCAGCTATTGAGTATGCCAGAAAAGGTATACGGGCAAATGCAATATGCCCTTTTTATACCCCAACCAATATCCTTAACCTTGACGGTCCTGTCACCCAGGAGTCCTTAGATCAGATGGCTGTAGGTTGCCCATCCAAAAGACTCGCAGAACCCCAGGAAGTGGTCAACACCATGATATTGATTTTGTCACCCGGCAACTCGTATATGACAGGTCAGTCGATTGCCGTCGATGGTGGCGTAACAGCCTGGTAACAAGCCTTTTTAATAAACAATAAATAAACTTAAAAAACTTAAGGATAATACTATGCAAGCGCTGATGATGAAGTCTCAGTTGATGATATCTTCCATACTGAGACATGCAGATAAAAACTTTCCCAACACGGAGATTGTCTCGGTAACCGCCGATAATCCTAGGCATCGTCATACCTACCGGGACTTTGCGAATCGAAGCCGACAACTGGCTAACGCCCTGCAACGTTTAGGGGCAAAATTTGGTGATCGCATAGGCACCATGGCTTGGAATGACTATCGTCATTTAGAGCTTTATTACGCGGTCTCGGGTAGCGGTATGGTTTGCCACACTATAAATCCTAAGTTATTCCCTGAACAAGTCACCTATATTATCAACCACGCAGAAGATCGTTTTATCTTTGTGGATTTACTCGTGATGCCCTTAATTGAAGCACTGCAGTCGCACTTAGGCAAAGTAGAAAAATTTATCGTATTGACCGACAAAGCGCATATGCCAGAGACATCTCTGCCAAACGTCATGTGCTACGAAGAATTAATCGCGTCTGAATCAACCGAGTTTGAGTGGCCTGAATTTGATGAGTATACCGCCAGCAGCATGTGTTATACGTCGGGTACTACGGGCAATCCAAAAGGAGTGGTCTATAGTCATCGCTCCTGTGTTTTACTTGCCCTTGCTGGGGCATTGCCAGATGCCAGTTCATGCTCGAGTACGGACGTTGTGTTACCTGTAGTTCCGATGTTTCATGTAAATGCTTGGGGCGTGCCTTACGCCTGCATAATGATGGGTTCAAAACTGGTTTTCCCGGGTCCTAAAATGGGCGATGGTGCAACCCTTCAATCCCTAATAGAAACAGAAAAAGTCACTTCCAGTTCAGGTGTTCCGACTATTTGGTTGGGCTTACTGGATTATCTGGATAAAACAGGTAAGAAAATCCCTTCAATCAAGCGCTTGGGTGTCGGTGGTGCGGCTTGTCCTCGTGTCATAATTGAAAGATTTAAGAAAGATTACGGCATCATGGTACATCAGGGTTGGGGAATGACCGAAACCAGCCCCCTTGGCACTGTTTTCAGCCTTTTAGCGGGGATGGAAGATTTAAGCGAAGAGGAGGTCACCGACCTTCAGCTGTTGCAGGGCCATGGCGTATTTGGCATTGAGATGTGCATAGTAGATGAAAACAACAACCACCTCCCCTGGGATGGGGTGGCGTTTGGCGCGTTAAAAGTACGCGGAGCTTGGGTAGCAAGCGGCTACTATGGAATGTCCCAAGAGCCCGGCACTGAAGGCTGTCCAGTAGATGAACAAGGCTGGTTTGATACCGGAGATGTCGCCACAATAAACCCGCAAGGATTTATGAAAATAACCGATCGTACCAAGGATGTTATTAAGTCTGGAGGCGAATGGGTCAGTTCCATTGATATTGAAAATGCAGCGGTCAGCCATGATGCGATAGCTGAAGCGGCTGCTATTGGTCGTTACCATCCACGCTGGACAGAGCGTCCATTATTGGTAGCGGTTTTACAGCCTGGGGCCAGTGCTACTGCGGCCGAGATATTAAGCTTCCTCAAAGACAAGTTGCATAAGTGGTCACTACCTGATGATGTGGTATTTGTTGACGAATTACCCCATACAGCAACAGGGAAACTAAACAAACTGGCATTGCGCAAAAGCTTGGAGGACTATCAATTTCCGATTGCTAAATAACCTGAGCTCGGGATAAACAACGCCTGTAAGTGCAGCTCTTTCTGCTCTTCTCTGCCGATTGAAGGGCCTTAGTGGCCCGTTTATAAGTATGATTAGTCGATGCTGAATTAATGCATAGGTGTGTTAATTCAGTTTTCGCCCTGTTCTTTCCTTCGGCCAATGTCTGTGTATCATTGCTCAGCATAAATCTTCCAGAAAAAATGTCTGAAGCATCTTTTAACGTCATTTGTGATTGCCTTTTTTACTCCAACATTGAACAAAAACTGCCAATGCACTTAGCTAATCCTTTGTTTTGTATAGTTTTTGTGCTTTTCAGTTAATATTTTATATACCTATGTATCAGGTAATAGATTTTTCAATGTCATCAGTTCGGGTTTAATGATTCCAACGAGACGGAATTAACCGCTCATAAACGATTAACCTCGGAGAATTGACCATGTTGAAAATTGTTAAAACTTCTATCGCTATTGCTACCGCCTCTTTAATTATGACCGGTACAGCACATGCAGATATAAACGACGCCTTGAAAAATATTTGTACCATCGTAAAAGCCGATGATAAAGGT
>JBLHNW010000333.1:0-4798 GCA_047622205.1 Paraglaciecola sp. | reverse complement strand
GCCAATACGCACAGCGTTATTACTTAAAGGATAAGCTGACACTTACCCAAAGAGTCAAATGTTGGGAAGATTATCAACCTAAATACGATGTACTACCCCACTCCTCACCCCGCAACAACATTTGGTTAAAAAAGCACCAATGGTTCGAGTCAGGTGTCGTTCCACTTATGCGAGAGAGAGTAAGATCGTTATTATTCGCTGTCTTGCAGAAAAGCTAAAAGTTGCTCATAAGGCATAGGTTTGGCAAATAAAAACCCTTGCGCTTCATCACATCCTAACTTTAACATATAACTTGCTTGTTCACGTTTCTCTACCCCTTCAGCGATAGTATGTAATCCAAGCTTGTTTCCAAGTGTAACTATTGTTTCGGCAATAAATGCCGTTTTACCGGGTGTTATTTCATTCACGAAAGAGCGATCAACCTTCAGTCTATCAAGGGGTAACTGTTGCAAATAACTCATGGAAGAAAAACCTGTGCCAAAATCATCTATGGCGACTTTCACACCAAATAATTTCAACTCCTGAAGCGCCTGAATTACGATTTGCGGTTCATCCATTACGATGCTTTCAGTTATTTCCAACTCGATATTTTCAGGTTTAATGCCATGTTCGTTTATCACATTTTTTACAGTATCAATAAAATCAGGATCCCTGAATTGCGGCATCGAAATATTGACAGCCATCCGTAGCTCATTATGTCCTTCAATTGATAAGGCTTTCAATTTTTGACATGCCTCTTCTAAAACCCATACGCCAATCTCTATTATGAGTCCAGAGTATTCAGCCAACGGCACAAAAACCGCTGGAGAAATAAATCCACCAGCCCGGGATGGCCAGCGTAACAACGCTTCCATACCTACAATACGCTCAGTGACCAAATCAAACTGGGGTTGGTACCATAACTGAAGTCGACGATCGTCAAAATCGGTACGAAGTTGCCTTATCATATCGAGTCGCCAAGTAGTCTGCTCTTCCATTTCAGGAGCATAATACTCAAAATTAGTATTGAGGTTTTTCTTCGCCCTGTTTAAGGCAATATTGCTTTGCTTTAGGATATTGATGCCCGTTTTTTCTTTTCCTGCCAAACGACAAAAACCAAACGCGGCACTTAAAGGCAAGGTATGTTCACCCGCTTTAAAAGGTCGTAAAAACAGTTCCTGCATAGCTTCAGGATTGACCATGGACTCAGGACCGATTAGGCCAAATACGTCAGAGCCGATCCGTCCCTTGAGCACGACGGACGAAAACACTGACTCTAATCTTTGTGCAACAGCTAATAAGGTATTATTACCCGCGTCCTGACCCAAGCCGTCATTTATGTCGGCAAAATGATTAATATCTATCAAGGCTACAACTTCACCTGACTCAATCCCTTTGTCACATAATTCATCTAACATATTGATGAACTCACTGCGGTTTGGAAGTTTTGTTAGCCAATCTTTAAAGGCTGCTGTACGCAGTTGATGAAATAGATTTACGTTCTCGTAACCAACTGAAATGCTGGATAAAAACACTTCCAGTAGTTGTCGATTCATTTGGCTGATTTCGCTACTAATTTGCAGATAAACGGCCGCGTCGTAACCGGAACTATTCAGATACAAAACAGTGAAATCATGCTCGAATATATGCTTTTTTTGCCTCAGGCAAGTAGTCACGAACTTCACTATTTGTTCGTTATGTATACTTTCAAGCCTTTCGTTAATGCAATTTGCAAACTCCCCCGCAGCCCCCAAAATATATACGTCATCATCTTCTTTATTTAGTACGGAGCCGGCCCGCGCACAGACCACACCACCGGCTTGTACACCAATTAATGAGCTTATTTGGGTAACTACACCTTCACAAAACTCCTTAACCGAGTGTTCTTCCAGTAAATTGGCAGCTGAACTGATTATTTTTTCAAGCCCAATACGACTTTGATTTATGGTTAGAATGTGTTGATAGGAACGAATTGAGGCAATGATTGTAGTAACTAATTTACTGCGGGTTAGCTCAGTTTTAGTTTTGTAATCATTTATATCATAGTCCTTGATTACACTTTCTTCAGGTGCATATCCAGGTTGTCCGGTGCGTAAGATTATTCGCGGTTCAAGTATGCCCATTTCAGTACGCATCTTATGCACAACTTGCAAGCCAGCGTCATCTGTTTCCATCACAACGTCTAGTAGAATTATTGACAGACTAGAGCCCATGTCAGCAATGATCTCCAGTGCTTCAGCTCCCGAATAAGCATGGAAAAATTTTAATTTTCTGTTATTTAATTCTAAATCCGCGAGGGCAAAACGAGTAACTGTATGAATTTCCTCGTCGTCGTCCACTACTAGTACGTTCCAAACGCCGGTATAAGTAGGCTCAATTTTATTTTTGTCCTCGGACAAAAAAACCAATTCATCGTTTTCGTAATCAGTGGGACACATTTAGTTTCCGCCTACTTCACCAGTGTATTGTACTAGTTACTGTTTCATTAGGCGTACCATATATCATTCTTACGCATAGCAGAAGTATGTTAGACATAAAAAACTTACCCTCTTGAGTATTGAATAAACAATTAGATTTGCTCACACGACAGTAAATAAAGCACTATGTTACCAAGGCAGTACTTACCACCTACTAAATTTAATTTATATGAAGATACAAGCCAACCCTGTTCCACCTTCAGTCAATGTCAAAAACCCTCTTGCAGTGGCTAAGACTGAAAAAAAAACAGCTACTAAAAAGCCACAGCTGGAAAAGATTAACAAAAAATGCGCCCAAGATCGTATCAGTCAATGGTTCTCTCAGATTGGGGTAAATAACACATCATCAGGCTTAAATCAGATCGTCATTGACGAAAGATTATTGCAACATCAGAAAATGATGGCGCAGCGTAAGCTAAGTAACTTAGAAAATATTCTGGGCATAGCTTTAGATTTTTGCCTGGAAGACGCTAAAAAAGAAAATCTCGATCCAGACTGGTTTTTTAGTTTTGTCACTATGGCAGAAGAAATATACTCTCCTGCAATGCAACAATTGTGGGGGCAAATTTTCGCTGTAGAAACCTGTCGCCCAGGCAGTTTTTCTTTGCGGTCACTGCAATTACTGAAACAAATTTCCCAGAACGATGCTCATATGTTTCGCACTGCGGTCAGTCTGGCTAGCTGGCGTAAAGGAGAGGCTACGCCAAAGCTTATTTTTGGTTACTATCAAAAATCAACCATGTGGTCTCTATTTAATATTCATAAAGAACATCAACTGAATCTAGCTGAATATGGTTTGGGCTATCCAGATCTGTTATCGCTAATGGATTTAGGTTTAATCCATCATAGTGAGATAGAATCTGGAGAATTAGAGATTAATTCTCGGGTCGAATGGCGGTGCGCAGGTCAGCAGATGCATCTCAGTGTAAAACGTCGCGGAGTAACATTGATGTATTATAAATTTACTACCACGGGAGCAGAGCTGTTTAAGTTAGTAAGTGGTCACAAACATGAAGCTTATGTAACTGAACTGAAACATACTCTGGTAAATGCGTTCGAAATAGATTAGCAGATCAACATAAACAATGTGTTTGTTCTGCTATATGCCATCGCCGAATTCATGCAATCCACATTCCCGTTTTATTCCTTGGAAACGAGTATCTTGTTCGCTCATTCCTTCTTGTAAGGATCGCGTAGAGTGCCAGTCCCCAATCGAAACATATCCTTGATCCCATAGTGGATGGTAAGGTAAACCATGTTCTTTAAGATAATAATGCACATCCTTATTACTCCAATCGATAATGGGATAAACTTTGAACTGTTGTTGCAATTTTTGCAGAACAGGTAAAGTTTCGCGCATATCAGACTGACTCCTACGTAAACCTGCAAACCAACTTTGAGCACCAAGATCCTTCAGTGCTTTTTGCATTGGCTGTACCTTATTTATTTGATTATACTCCTCGATACCAGTCAGACCTTTATCCCATAATTTGCCCATACGAGCTTCTTGCCAGGCAGGGGAAATATTGGATCTATAAACTTGCAGATTCAAATGCAATCGTTCAGTTAACTGATCGACAAATTGGTAGGTTTCAGGGAAAAGATAACCAGTGTCAGTCAGCACCACAGGAATATCTGGAAATTGCTGAGTCACCATATGCAGCATAACCGCAGCCTGTGCACCAAAACTTGATGATAGCATGAAATTATGAGGTAGTTCGTCCAGCGCCCAGGAAACTCGCTGTTGTGCAGTTTTCCCTTCCAGTTCAAGGTTTATTTGCGCAAGTTTATCGATTGAAAGCAGGGTACTTTCAAGCCTGTGTTCAACGATGTTAGATTGAATAGTTTGGGTCATCATAAAAATCCTTGGCTGAATCTATTACGGGCTTAACAACTTTTGCTCTGATTAGAAAATCACCAAAAGCTTCTTGTTCTTCGCGCTCCTTTGACCAACGACCTATTAAGCCATCTAGTTCCCGGAAAATTTCCTTTTCATCAATGTTTTCTCGAAACATCCTTGGAATGCGAGTACCTTGACGATCTCCACCTAAATGCAGATTGTATTTACCTGGGCCCTTACCAACCAGACCAACCTCGGCCAACATCGCTCGACCACAACCATTGGGACAACCGGTTATGCGATACACAATGCTTTCGCCAGACATTCCATGCTTACTTAACAGCCCTTCAAGCTCGGTCACTGCATCAGGTAAATAACGCTCTGCTTCTGCCATAGCGAGGGGACAAGTAGGTAATGACACACAGGCCATAGAATCCTTACGTTGTTGGCTAACATCGTCGGCCATCAATCCATTTTCACGGGCAATTTTCTCAATTTGTGG
>JBLHNW010000332.1:0-4810 GCA_047622205.1 Paraglaciecola sp. | reverse complement strand
TAATGCTCTTTTGTCGCGACATCACCCTTCTACTAATGAATTATTTTTTAGCATTTTAATCTGCAACCCTCTTATTTTAATGCCTTTATTCGTATGAAACAGCTGCATACTGTGCACTAGCGAATGAGAGGTCGAATGGATATATTAAGGACTTTCCTTTCGAGCAAAAGAATAACGCTAAAGTCTCCTTTTGATCTAAATTCAGCCATAGCTTTTATTTACGCAACAATCTATTCAAAAAGGGCTATCAGTTTATGCATTATTCAATAATTATTCCTGCGTACAATGAAGAAGAACTGTTGCCTCAAACCTTGGAAGCAATTAATAAAGCGATGGCAGACATTAGTCGTTACTCTGGTGAGGTTGTTGTCACAAACAATAATTCAACCGACCGAACGGCAGAAATTGCTGCACGAGCCGTGAAAGGGAAATACCTAATTTTTACAGATGCAGACACGATTGTTAGTCGTGAACTAATAGAAGAGAGTTTGGACCAAATGGCCGGTGGCGATGTGTGCGCAGGTGGCACCACAGCAGAATTTATTAATTCTGACCTGCAAACTAAGAAGTTAAGCAAATGGTGGAATGTAATGGCCAGCAAATTGAAAGTTGCTTGCGGGGCGTATATGTTTTGCCTAAAAGAAGACTTCATTGAAGTTGGAGGCTTTAATGAAAAAGTCTATACCAGTGAAGAAATTTGGTTTGGTCGAAAACTGAAAAAGTTAGCTCGCAAACGTCATCAGAAATTTGTAATACTGTCGATACCAATACAAACATCAGCCAGAAAGATGGAATGGCTTAGTCCGTGGCAATTATTCTTGCAGTTCCTTCCAATGATACTTTGCCCATGGCTAATACGCAGCAAACGATTTTGCGATTTATCGTACAAGCAACCAGAAATGAAAGAAAATAAATAGCGCTTAGGGCCACTTTGGACCAAAATATCCTATTTTCATTGATAATGACCAACGCTGGCTAATCTCTTGAACCGGAACATCGGCTGTGCTTGTCATACGCCATTTGTTTAAGAACGTATTTCGCAAATCGGTTTCGCTTCGATTGCAGAGGATCTCATAGGCAGACATTTGCTGCAAAAACTAGCCCTTGCCAATGACCTAATGTCAGAATTTTCACACTCCAGGTCTGTTGTATAGAGCAGGGATAGCGTTTATCCTTTCTATAATATGCAGCCCTTGATTTAGATGGGGATACATCTTTGGTTTCTGGATGTCTAAGTCTGAATTGAACTCTGAATTAGGTCAAAATAAATAGCCAATGTGTCTACTAATGACTGTTGGCAGATAACAATAACAAGGGGAAATAATGAAGATTACCGGTTTACAGTGTGTATATGGTGTACTTGCGATTATTGGAGTGTGTGTTACTTGGTATTTCAATCTGCAGCCGATGGAGACGAGTTACATCGCTGGTCTCTATGCCAACCCTGCTGCATCTTCCTTCACGAATGATTTGCTCGTCGTTGTGACTGCATTTCTTGTCTGGTCTTTTGTGGAGACAGGGCGTCTCAAAATGTCATATGGTTTGTGGATAGCGATTTTCATTTTTACTTTCGTTATTGCCGCTGCGATGACCGTGCCTCTGTTTATGTTGTTGCGAGAGCGTCGCCTAATAGCAATGGCTGAATAATCTGTGGGAGATTCTGCAGATATGTTTTTACTTTAATGAATTGAGTTATTTCAATGAGTAACACTTTTACAAAATGGTCGGTACTTTTTTTAGGTCTATTTTCCTTTTTAGTTAATAGCGCTGAATTTTCAGGGGAAGACAAATTAGCTCTGATTAATGCACTTAAAGAGATGATAACAACTGAGTACGTATTAACTGAAAAAATAGATGGGATTGCACAGGCTTTATCAACATTGGAAAAAAGCCCTGAATTTAAACGAGCAATTACCGAGCAACACGTTGCAAAACTATTATCTCAAACGATACGTAAGTTTGATGGGCATTTTAGTTTTCAATGGCGAGATCGTAACATAGATGTAAGCGGTAAAAACAATCAACAACCTGCTCGCGAGGGTTGGTTCAATATGCTAAATAGAAAAAATTCTGGTTTTAATAAAGTAGAGATCCTTGATGGCAACATTGCTTATATCAGTTTTCTTGGATTCAATAATGTGACTTCAAGTTCACGGGAAATAGTTGAATCTGTTATGTCATTTGTCGCAAATACTGACGCTGTAATTTTCGATTTGAGAAAAAATGGCGGTGGTAGTCCTGAGATGATTCAGTTGATTAGCAGTTACTTCTTCGCTAAAAAAACACATTTAAACAGCTTTTATAATCGCCAAACCGGTGCACTTACCGACTTTTGGACACTTGACAAGGTAAATGGTAAAAAACGTCCACACACCCCTATTTACGTATTAACCAGTCACTATACATTTTCAGCAGCAGAGGAGTTTTCCTATAATTTGAAACATCTTCAGCGTGGGGAAATTATTGGTGAGGCTACAGGTGGAGGTGCTAATCCGGTGACTTATTTTAATTTAGGTAATGGCTTTAGGGCATCTATTCCAATTTCAAAAGCGGTTAACCCCATCACTAAAACAAATTGGGAGGGTATTGGTGTTCAACCGGATGTTAAGGTAGATGCTGAACAAGCCTTTGATACAGCCTATAAATTAGCGTTAAAAGAAGTAAAAAATCGAGTTTCTAATCCTCATCAATTAAAAGAGATCGATGATAAGCTCTCTTCTTTTGTGAATGAATAAAACGACGAATCTGTTTCACAAGCTACCAATAAAGAGCTTAAACTCCCGTTGAATGCGTCATTATGAGTTAGCATGGCTATATAAAGACACTTTTCCTGCTCTATCAATGCAATAATATCTCCCCTAAATATGTCTTTTGAGCACAGATTATTTTATTTGGAAACACTATGCCCACGTTACTGTACAGTTTTTTGATTGGCGCTGGTTTGACAATGACATTCACTGTTACTGATGAAAAAAAGCCTGGTTTCAATCAAGACAGCAGTGTTGAATAATTTAGGGCCTCTGGCTCGGCATTGGTTTTTCCTGAACTCAGAAACAACTTTCAGATAACTTACACTTATAACTTCAGGGCTTTAACTTCGTATGAACAGTAAACGTACAATATTGGTTATCATCATTGCAGCTCTTATCGCTAGCTTCTTTATTTTTGACTTAAATCAATACCTCACACTTGAAAGTTTAAAGAGTAATCAGCAATCACTCGCGGAATATATTGACGCTAACTGGCTCGTTGCGTTTATCGCATACCTTGTTATTTATGCCGCTGCAGCGGCGCTTAGCGTGCCTGGCGCGGCGATTCTAACTATTGGTGCGGGTGCATTATTTGGTTTTGGTTGGGGTTTATTATTAGCATCCTTTGCATCAAGTATTGGTGCCACATTAGCGTTTTTAGTGTCGCGTTTTTTGTTACGTAATTGGGTAAAGCGCACCTTCTCTACAAAGCTTGAATCCATTGATAAGGGTATGGAAAAAGACGGCGCTTTCTACTTACTCAGTCTGCGTTTGGTTCCTTTATTTCCTTTTTTCATTATCAACTTGGTGATGGGTGTAACAGCAATAAAAACCTGGACGTACTACTGGGTTAGCCAACTCGGCATGTTGATCGGCACGGCGGTTTACGTTAACGCTGGTACTCAATTAGTTGAAATAAACCAGCTGTCTGACATTGTTTCAGGTGACTTGATCCTATCTTTTATATTGCTAGGGTTGTTCCCAATTTTAGCTAAATTCATGTTAGCTGCATTACAGCAACGTCGCGTCTACAAAGGCTGGATAAAACCGAAGAAATTTGACCGCAATCTTGTGGTTATCGGCGCAGGTGCTGCGGGTTTGGTTACGGCGTATATTGCAGCGGCTGTCAAATCCTCAGTCACTCTGGTTGAAAAACACAAGATGGGCGGAGACTGTTTAAATACCGGTTGCGTACCCTCTAAAAGTCTATTACACGCCAGTAAATTAGCGCATATTCAGCATATTTCGCAAAATGCGGGTGTTACCTATGACGCGCCAAAGGTAGACTTCAAAGCCGTAATGAAAAAAGTACACAGTGTCATTGCTGCTATTGAGCCTCATGACTCAGTTGAGCGTTATGAGTCACTGGGAGTAAAGGTGGAAATTGGCAATGCAACCATTGTTTCACCCTGGCAAGTAGACATTCAAACAGAAGATGGCCTGCAGTCACTCACCACTCGCAATATCGTTATTGCCACTGGTGCCCATGCTTTTGTACCAGACATTCCCGGATTAAAAGAAATTGACTATTTAACCGCCGATAACTTGTGGGATTTGGAAGAACAGCCTAAGCGCATGATCGTATTAGGCGGCGGCCCAATTGGTTGCGAGCTTTCACAAGCATTTGCACGTTTAGGTACAAAGGTTACTCAGATTGAACGTGACGATCAGCTGTTAAGCAAAGAAGATCCAGATGCCGCTGCATATCTACAAAGTCAGTTAGAAAAAGATGGCGTAGATTTACGCCTTAATACCAATGCGCTAGCCGTTGAGAGCGGGCTAGAAGGTAAGAGCTTAATGGTTGAATATGATGGTAAAAAAGAACTTATTCCCTTCGACAAAATATTAGTAGCAGTAGGTCGTGAGGCTAACTTAAGCGGTTTTGGTTTAGAAGAGCTCGGCATTGAAACTGAGCGCACTATTATTACCAATGAATTATTACAAACCAAGTACCCAAATATTCTGGCCGCTGGCGATGTGGCGGGGCCTTATCAATTCACACACACTGCTAGCCACCAAGCATGGTATGCAGCAGTGAATGCCTTATTCAGACCTTTTAA
>JBLHNW010000331.1:0-4817 GCA_047622205.1 Paraglaciecola sp. | reverse complement strand
TTATCTTGCCTGGCAGACCAATAAAACGGAGTCATCATTAAAAGATCCTTACGTTGTTGCTGATCTTCTAGTTCGATTCCGAACGTCAAGCTACGTTCGTTCAACAAATTAAAACCATCGGTAATATCCCCCGGCGGCTTATGCTCCTGGGGCTCATCATACACATGCTGTTTTAATTCAATTAAGTGTTGCGGCCCAGGACTGACTTGGATCCAAATACCCTTATCTGACAATACTCGATGGACTTCTTGAGCAGAACTTGGAGCGAAGACTTGAATAACTGAATCCTCGCTATTACTTGCCAGAGGCAGGTTAAAACTGCTGGCCACCGCAAAATTACTTGCGGGAAATTTTTTAGCTGCTTTTTGCACTGCGAATTTAGATATATCGATACCGCTAGTATGTATGCTGTTTTTTTTGTCCCTAAGGCTCTGAGAAATAGCATTCAGGTAATACCCTTCTCCGCAGCCAGCATCAAACAAGCGAACATCAGCAAGAGCTTGATACTCGACAATCAGATCCGCTAATACTTTGGCAAGGGGCTGATAATGGTTTTGTTCTAAAAAAGCCCTCCTTGCATTCACCATTTGTTTATTATCACCAGGCTCTTTGCTGTGTTTTTGTTGGGCCAGAACTAAATTAACATAGCCTTCTTTAGCCTGATCATAAGCATGCCCACTATCACATCGCCAGGTTCTATCTAGCAAACTCAAAGGTAACTGACAGGCTGGGCAAATCCACATATACTATCATCCAAAAAGCGCTATCATATCAGACAAAAGCCTAAGTATATTTGCTTGGTTTTATTAGTTTTGCAAACAACAAGCTATCTCGCATAAATCACAAATAAATAGTGCTGCTGATCCAATATAATGAAGGAACCCCTTAATGCCCATTCGATTCGTTTTAATCTTGTTATCACTCATGTTGAGTAACGCCGTAGCAGCTCAGGGATACTTTCGATATCCGGCGCTTCACGACGATATATTGGTATTTAGTGCTGAAGGGGATTTGTGGAAATCCCGGCTCGATTCGTCTGCAGCCCAGCGTTTGACCACGCATCCCGCCGAAGAAACTGAAGCCGCCATATCACCCGACGGTCTTTGGATCGCATTTGCGGCCAATTATGAAGGTGCAAAGGAAGTGTATGTAATCCCAATTGATGGCGGTATAGCCAAACGCGTCAGTTTTGAAAACGGAAACGTTCGAGTGCAAGGCTGGACCCAGTCTGGTGACATATTGTATAGCCGAAGTACGGCTATGAGCACAGCTGGAAATTGGAACCTACATCAGGTCAATCCAAGTACATTAATTGCCAAACCAATCCCCCTTGCTGATGCAGTTGAAGGAGCCATTGATAGTCAGGGTAAGAATGTCTATTTTACCCAGTTCGGTCTACAAGTGTCAGGTGACAATGCCATTGCGTATCGAGGTGGAGCTAAGGGTGAACTTTGGAAATACTCCCTAGGCTCTTCGAAAGAAGCAAGCAAGCTCACTGCTAAACATAAAGGATCTGCGCGTAGTCCGATGTTAACGGATGACCGCCTCTATTTTATTAGCAATCAAAGTGGTAGTGACAATATTTGGTCCATGAGTTTGAACGGCAAAAAAACACGGCAACATACCGAATACAAAGACTGGACAGTGCGCAATGCCAACATATTTGCGAATAAAATTGTTTACCAACTTGGCGCTGATATTAAAATATTCGATATCCTCAGTGGTAAAAGCACTGTTCAGGAAATTAAGTTAACTTCAGATTTTCCACAATTGCGCGAAAATTGGATTAACAAACCGCTTAAATACCTGACATCTGCCAAACAAGCAGGAACTACTGACAAAGTTGTACTAACAGCCCGTGGACGGGTAGCGATAGCCAGCACGGACGGCACTCGATTGGTAGAAATCGCCACTGATCCAACATCAAGAACACGTAAGGCTTTGTTGAGCCATGATGGAAAATGGGTATATGCACTGAATGATACCAGCGGAGAAATGGAAATATGGCGGTATGCTGCCGATGGGTCCACTGGCGCAAAACAGCTCACTACCGACGGTAATATTTTTCGCTGGGATATTTATCTATCACCAGATGAAAAGTGGATAGCTCATGACGACAAAAATGGCGATTTGTGGCTGCTCAATATCAACACAGGAGAAAATACCAAGATCCTCAGCGACAATGTCGGAGTAGATCCGATCGCGTCTTTGACTTGGTCTCAGGACAGTCAACTCATTGCTATAACACGATTAGAATCTGCTTATGAACGCAATCAAATCTTACTGTATGACCTTTCTGAAAAACGTCATAAGCTCCTCACCAGTGATAAATATGAATCGTTTGCCCCAGCGTTTAGCCCTGATGGTAATTGGCTGTATTTTTTATCTAACCGTCATTTCTCAGCCACCCCAAATGCACCGTGGGGCGATAGAAATTTGGGCCCCACCTTTGATCGCCGTACACAGATTTTCGCACTAGCATTACATGAAGATGCTGCGTTTGGTTTTCGAGCCCCCACCGAACTGACCTTAGCCGATAAATCTGATAAATCCGATAATGATGAAAACGAAGCAAAAACTGAAAAACAGACAGAGAAAAAAGCCTCTAAAGAAACTGTCCGCAAACTTGATTGGCAAAACTTAGAAACACGACTTTGGCAAGTACCTGTTGCACCGGGCAATTACCGCAAACTTGGGGTTAATGAAAATCACCTTTATGTACTCGATAAAATCACCGAACCTAAGAGCAAGACGGAGCTAAAATCAATAAAAATTGAAGCTCGTCCCAAAATCACTACCTTCGTCGGAGCGATGAAAGAATACAGTCTATCAAACGATGGTAAAAAGTTGTTTCTACTTAAAGATGGCGCCAATAGACAAATGTATATCGTTAAAGCTGGCGATAAATTCCCTGCTAAAGCCAAGAATATTAAGATCAACACCAACGACTGGACACTAGCTATAGATCCAAGTCAGGAATGGCAACAAATATTCCACGATGCCTGGCTAATGCATCGGGATTCGCTATTTGACGTCAATCTACGCGGGCTTGATTGGCCTGCAGTACAGGCTAAGTATCAGCCCTTGCTGAGTAGAATTACCGACCGACATGAACTAAATGACATTTTTAAACAAATGATGGGGGAACTTAACACCTTGCATTCTCAGGTGCGCGGTGGAGACACCCCTAGGGAGCTCGATTCGCCAAAAGCTTCATCACTAGGTGCGGCGTTCACAGAAACAAGCGACGGTGTGCTGATTAAGCACATTTACCTCCATGATACAGAATTAGTCGAGCGTGCATCACCACTGCGTACGCCGGGAGTAAATGCTCGTGATGGTGACAAGATTATTGCACTCAATGGCTCTCCAATCAGTACAATTGCACAACTGACCCAACACCTGCGCAATCAACAAGGTAAACAGGTATTACTTGAACTAGAACGTGCTGGTGAGAACATTAAAACCGTTGTTATTCCTGCTTCACTCCGCGATGACTATTGGTTGCGTTACCGCGATTGGGTCAATCAAAATCAGCAAAAAGTTTTGGCTGTTGATAGTAACTTTGGATATTTACACTTGCATGCAATGGGTGGCAATGATGTTGCCAGTTTTGCTCGGGAATTTTACGCCCAGTACCAAAAAGACGGATTGATTATAGACGTCAGACGCAATCGTGGTGGTAGTGTTGATAGTTGGATCATTGAAAAACTGATGCGTCGAGCATGGTCGTTTTGGCAATCAACTACGGGTGATCAGTCAACCAATATGCAACAGGCTTACCGTGGACACTTGGTAGTCCTAGCCGATGAGTTTACTTATTCAGATGGTGAAACCTTCGCAGCAGGGGTGAAAGCCCTTGGACTTGCCGATGTCATAGGTAAGCAAACCGCAGGTGCCGGAGTCTGGTTATCTGGACGCAACAGACAATCTGATAATGGTATCGCTAGGGTTGCTGAGTACCCTGTGTTTGCCATGGATGGACGCTGGATCACAGAAGGTCACGGGATCACCCCAGACATTGAAGTTGATAACCTGCCCTACGCCACATTTACTGGCCACGATGCACAACTGACTGCTGCAATAAAACACCTAAAAAAGCTGCTCAAAAAGTCACCGGTCAAAGCACTAAAAACACGACCATATCCAAGTGGAATAAAACCTGCTGACGATATTGATAAGTAATTAAAAATCATACGAGATGTGGCAATAATGGCCTTAGAAGTAAGGCTTTTATTGATAACAAGTCAATGCTGCATTATTAACTGCGACCACATAGAAAAATCTATGCGGTCGCAGTCAATAAGAAGTTGATTTTCGAGGGATTGCCGCCAACTAAAATTGAATACTGTCTTCCCGAAAAAAGACTAATTCCTAGCCTACAAGGCTACATCTATATGATGCCGAGTTGATTTTTCAAGTTCTCCAGAATTTTTCATACTAATAATAATCTCATCGAGTAGTTCTTTAATTTCAATGAGTTCTGGCCTTAAAACAATAGATAAATTAACTACGTCAGTTGGAAATGGCGACTGGTATATTTTATGGTAGAGAAATTATGCAGACAATAGAATGGTGAGCGCATTAAACTCATGTACTACAGCCATTTCACAGCGATTAATTTTAACCATATTTAACATACTGAGTTGGTTACTTGAATCAATGCGTCGTAACTTTCCGTTAGAAAAATAAGATGTTAAAGCTGGGTATATATAGCCTCTTCGAGCGCAAACATCGACACCGGTAACGTCTTCGAGCTTAAGCCCATCGGCAAATGGTTGATTACTATACAAGTAACTACGGTGTTCAACGATCGG
>JBLHNW010000330.1:0-4817 GCA_047622205.1 Paraglaciecola sp. | reverse complement strand
AAATTACCAAATATCCTGCAATGACCTTGGGTGCGGTGAATTTTTCGCCACTTCAGGTGAATCAAATGTACCAAACTATCGCCAACAACGGTCTCTATATTCCCTTACATGCTTTAACAGCGATTATGTCTCCGGATGACCAGTTAATCTGGCGCTTTGCTGATGAAGGTGAGCAAAGAGCGGATGAAAAAGCCACATACTTACTCAATTATGCTTTGCATAAGGTGACATTAGAAGGTACTGCTAAAGCCGTAAAACTTGCATTCCCGGACATCAATATGGCAGGTAAAACCGGCACTACTGATGATTATAGAGATTCCTGGTTTAGTGGTTTTGACAAAAATATCCTGGTCACCTCGTGGATAGGTAGAGATGATAATAAGCCGGTCAATTTAAGTGGTGCCAGTGGCGCTATGCAACTTTTTATTGCCTATCAAAAGCAGCAACAGCCTAAATCATTAGTGCGTCGTTTTCCAAATGGATTGGGAATTTCCCATTTTGATATCGCCACAGGGGAGCTGAGCAAAGCCGGATGTCAGCAGACATTCAGCGTACCGGCAATTTTGGACGCTTTGCCTCCGGTTCCGAAAAAATGTTTTGGTGCGTCTAATGTTGTACCAAAGGAGAAAAGTATTTGGCAGCGTTTGTTTGGAGGTTAAGTGATTTTTTATCACTTATTTTCTTTAGCGGGTAGTAAGGCAGTTTTATTCAGTCTGTTTTGAATAAACGAGTCTATGTTTGGGCCCTTTGAGCATTTGAGCGTGCCACCCATAAAACCAGACAGAACGATGGCTACTTTGTTTGTATTGCCTGAACAGTTAACCCTCACCTGCACCTTGTCGCGGAGTTTTTGATCTTCTGTAACAAAAGGATCGACTCGTTTAAGATTTAATTCAGGAGAATTTTTCTGCTGCTGATATTCTCTGGCCGCTTGTTGGGCTAATTCTTGTAACTTTGTTTTATTTAAGCCACTTAGTTGTTGTCGGGCCATGTCTGGGGCGTTACCGTAAACTATAGCGCTTGGGGTTTTCTGCACTGGCTGTTGTGTTGGAATTGCCTTAACAGGGGGCGTTGTTGCAGTTTCCTCGTCTGCCTTGGGTGCTGGCATTTCGCTGCTCTCAACTTGTTCTTCGAGCGGGGGGATTATTTCTTTTTTCACTACTGTGGTTAATATCTCAGTTTCCTTACGACTCTCATTCGGACTCATTATTGGTGTAAACACTAATCTGGCTTGTATTGGTAAGGATCTATCGATGGGAATTTTATCTTCATTTGTAGCTTTAAACGAATGGCTTTGGACAAGCGTATATAAAAGCAAAAAATGTAGTCCCAGAGATAAGGCTACAATAATTGGCAATTTACCTGGTTTTTTTTTCAAAGCTGAAATGCTGAGTCAACATCATAATTTTTAAGGAGATCTAATAGAGTACTCATCCTACATGAAGTTCCATGACACCTATAAAGGAAGATCTTTCCAGCGGTCTACGCAGCCTAAAGCAGAGAGTCGATGGGCTTTTACTGCTGATTCAGCTATTTTAACTTTCCAGCTAGTATCAGTAACCATACCCAAATGGCTTGGTGTATCTGTTCACACACCTAGTTTATTTGAGTTGACTCTCACCAGCCAAACCGCACCTTAAGTTGTATATATTACACTCTCAGTGAATCTAATTTGCTAACATCCCAAGGCATTTTTCCCTGCTACTATCGGTGAGTGTAAATTCTTCTGGATCTCAATAAATTACTGTTTGACTTTGAATGACCCATTTTGGTGCAAAATGTTTTATTTGATCCATAGTCGTGCAGTCAAATTCATCCACCTCGCCAAAAAATACGTTAACTAATTGAATCTAATAAAAAATAATTTGTGGCACGGCTCTTGTTGTACATCAGATAGTTAAATCAAAAATAAATCAAAATACACCGGGAGCAACACCATGAAACTAGTTACTGCGATCATTAAGCCTTTCAAGCTTGATGATGTGCGCGAAGCAATCTCTGAAATAGGTATTGATGGCCTAACTGTTACTGAAGTTAAAGGCTTTGGTCGTCAAAAAGGTCACACAGAATTATATCGCGGAGCGGAATATCAGGTAGATTTTTTGCCTAAAGTAAAACTCGAAGTCGCAGTGCAAGACGATCACGTTGAACGTTTAGTTGAAGCCATTGTTGGCGCAGCAAAAACCGGCAAGATTGGCGACGGTAAAGTATTCGTTTACGACCTGGAACATGCTGTGCGTATTCGTACCGGTGAAATTGATGGCGAAGCCATCTAGACTTTGAGGAAATAATTATGGAAATCACATTTGAACTAGGGTACGCCCTCGATACGTTTTACTTTTTAATCTGCGGTGCTTTGGTTATGTGGATGGCAGCTGGCTTTACTATGCTAGAAGCTGGCTTAGTCCGCGCTAAAAACACCACTGAAATTTTAACCAAGAATATATCTTTGTATGCAATTTCTTGCATCATGTATATGGTTTGCGGTTATTCCATCATGTACGGTGGCGGTGACTTTGTTATGTTCCTAGATGGCATAACAGCTGACGGCGCAACGGGCGTCGCTGAAGATGCAGCTACATACGCACCTTCTGCTGACTTTTTCTTCCAGGTTGTGTTCGTAGCTACCGCTATGTCTATAGTTTCTGGTGCGGTTGCGGAACGTATGAAGTTGTGGGCATTTTTGGCCTTTGCTGTCGTGCTTACAGGCTTTATCTATCCAATGGAAGGTGCATGGACTTGGGGCGGCGAAGCGGTGTTCGGTCTGTATACACTTGGCGACTTAGGCTTCTCTGACTTTGCAGGCTCAGGTATCGTGCATATGGCTGGTGCTTCAGCAGCGCTAGCGGGTGTATTGCTACTCGGTGCACGTAAAGGCAAGTACACTGAAGACGGCAGAGCTCACGCTATCCCAGGTGCTAACCTGCCGATGGCAACCTTAGGTACATTCATCTTGTGGATGGGTTGGTTTGGCTTTAACGGTGGTTCTGTATTGGCTACTGCTACTGTAGAAAGTGCCAATAGTGTTGCGGTGGTATTCATGAATACTAACGCTGCTGCCGCAGGTGGTTTAGTTGCTGCACTTATTCTAGCGAGAATATTATTCAAGAAAGCGGACCTCACTATGGCCCTTAACGGTGCTTTGGCTGGCTTGGTGGCAATTACTGCTGAACCGTCTACTCCTACAGCATTACAAGCGACGTTGTTTGGTGCTTTAGGTGGAATAGTAGTGGTATTGAGTATTCTTGGTTTAGATAAGTTGAAAATCGATGATCCTGTAGGCGCTATCTCTGTTCACGGTGTCGTAGGCTTACTCGGTCTATTACTTGTACCTCTTACCAATGATAGTTCAAGCTTCTCTGGTCAATTGATCGGCGCTGTAACGATATTTGTCTGGGTATTTGGCACAAGTTTAATCGTATGGGCAATACTTAAGGCAGTAATAGGCATACGTGTCAGTGAGGAAGAAGAATACGAAGGTGTTGATTTGAGCGAATGTGGTTTGGAAGCATACCCAGACTTCACCAGCGGTCGTTCTTAAGTAATATTCAGCCGATTGTTAGACATACTGCTAAGCAGTAAGTCTATCTAAGTCAGGATGACCATAGCCCCGCAAAGCGGGGCTTTTTTATGGCTATCATCCCATGAGCAGCGGAATAAGCGATTAGTTTTGTTTGGCGAAGGGACGCCCCGAACAAAATCACCATGCCCAACTGATCAAAAACTCATGATGAGATGGCAAATAGAGATGCGGACATTATTTCTATACTTAAATTTTCAGTGTTTTTTCATACCACAAAATCTTTTTAAGGCGGATGTATTGACATCTACGACATTCTTCGTATATCGTTGTACGAAGTTAGTCGTACATACTCTTTAGTAGTTTGGAAGTAACCATAAAACCAATCCCGTGACGGAAATTAGTCTGGAAGAGGATATTCAATACAAAGGTAGTAATAAAATGATTTCAATTAAAAAACTTTCGGTAATTATCATCACATCTGCAACATTGTCACTTTCAGGTTGTGCTTCTACTTCATCGGAAATCGCGAGTTCTGGAGACAAACAGACAGTGAAAAAAGAAAAGAGTAAGAAAAAGAAGTGCCAAAAAGTGACTGGTTCACGCATGGGTAGAAGTTGCGATTAGTCCATTTAGGTAAAATGAAATCGGCTTTGACGGGCTATAAAAGGTCTTTAAATAAAGGTGGCGGTCCTGCTGATATGTGGGATAACAAACAAAGCCCGCCTGCTGCAATGACGGTGATAGATGGTTAATGAGCCCTATAAACAAGGGCATGTTGCAAGGCGTTGCTTATCCCGAGTTGATGGTAATTATAAAAATAGAATGCGTGATAGGAGTTTAAGCCAAGCTCCTAATCAATAGCAGTTTGAGAAGGAAATGACTATGTTTGTAAAACGTTCACTAATTGCACTATCCATAGGCATTGCATTGACAGCATGCGGTGGGTCGGGAGGAACAACCACTCCTACACCCGCCCCAAGCCCTTCATCTATTCCAACACCGATCACACCATCAGCTCCCACTCCCCTCATTTCTGAAGAAGGGGGCGTGCTTGTCGGTCAGGCAGTACATGTGGCCAGCGCATCGACAGCAAAGGCCGTGGCAGTTCTGTCTCCGGATAAGAATGCAATCGTGGTTCTCGGGAGTCAGGGAGACATGCTAGAGGTCACGCTCACTGAGGATTCCAGTGGCAATATTTCACAACAAGGCATGATTTATCTTGGACAGGCTCCTCAGGGAGCAGTGGTACAAGTAACGGGCTCCTTAAACAGTGATGTGTATACACTGGAAATCA
>JBLHNW010000329.1:0-4859 GCA_047622205.1 Paraglaciecola sp. | reverse complement strand
TTTGGATATTCAGCGGATGCGTCCGAATATTCCGGAGAGGTCTGAAAATGAACTGTCTGATCAAGCCGAAATGGCGATCAATGCGGCTAGACTGGCCCTTGAAGCAGCAAACAAAACCGCCGATGAAATTGATGTGGTTATCGTGTCATGCGCTTATACTCAGCGTTCTTACCCTGCTTTGGCGATAGAAGTGCAAGACGCACTGGGCATCAAGGGTTTCGGTTTTGACATGTTGGTCGCCTGCTCAGCAGCAACTTTTGCCTTGCATCGTGCCTATGAAATGATCATCGCCGGCACAGCTAAAGGCGTGCTAGTTATTAATCCTGAACTAACCTCTCCCCAGGTAAATTACTGTGACCGTGACAGCCACTTTATTTTCGGTGACGTAGCGACAGCAATGGTAGTTGAAAGTGCAGACACGGCTAATTCTAAGCATTGTTTTGAAATACTCAGTACCAAAGCGGTGACCTCCTATTCTAATAACATTCGTTCAAATTTTGGTTATGTTAGTCGCGCAAATGATGCTGATCCATTCGCTGAAGATAAATTATTTCATCAGGAAGGGCGAAAAGTTTTTAAAGAAGTTTGTCCAATGGCTGTGAAACATATAAATGAACATCTTTCCACACATGAACTTTGCGTCGCTGATATAAAACGTTGGTGGCTGCATCAAGCCAACATTAATATGAACACCTTAATTAGCAAAAAATTGTTGGGTAGGGACGCTACCATTGATGAAGCCCCGATAGTGTTGGATCGATATGCCAATACTGCCTCAGCAGGGTCAATTATTGCCTTTAATCTGCACAATGAAGATTTGGCTGCGGGAGATTATGGTTTACTTTGCTCGTTTGGGGCAGGTTACTCCATAGGCAGTTTATTGCTGAGAAAACAGTAAAAATGTAGATTAACAATCTAGTGGTATTATTTAAGTGTTATAGGGTAATGTGGTTTAGGGATGGATAATTCATGATGGCAATATGGGGATATGCAGTAAGCGCTGCCGGTTATGCGCTGTTACTTTTATTGTTATTGACGGTACGCAAGTCAGGCTTAGCCAAATACCTGTTAATACTCGCCACTGCGGCAACTTGCCTTTGGTCACTTTCGCCGTTTATTTTAGGCTCAATGTCGGCCCAGCAATTGTTGTTTTTCGATAATATCAAACAGATATTCTGGTTATTGTTTCTTGCATCTTGTCTCAAAGATAATTTTACTAATCTCATTCAAGTGTTGCAACGCAAAGAAACCTGGTTAATTTTATTTTTACCGGCGCTCGGGATCATACTGCCGCTATTTAGTGCTATACCCCTCAATTGGCTATATATGTTGCAAACCTTGATCGCTTTGCAAGTACTGGTCATATTGGAGCAAATGTATCGTCAGGCAGGCGATAGCCGTTGGGCGCTTAAACCGCTCGTTTTGTATCTCGGTGCCACCAATTTATTTGAATTTGTTACCTTTGCCAACGCTTTGATGGTCGAACAGATTGATATGACTTACATCGCAGCCAGAGGTTTTATTTATTCCGCATTAATTCCGTTCTTAGTTTTGGCTATCAGACGCGCCAAAGGATGGGGCGTTGAAATTTATATATCCAGAGATGTGGTATTGCATAGCTCTTTGTTACTGGTAGCGGGAGGCTACCTTTGTGTCATGGCATTGATAGGCTATGGGGTGAAATATTTTGGTGGTGAATGGGACACTAGTGTTCAGGTGGTTTTAATTTTTTTGTCCCTGGCCTTGTTAGTCACCGTGTTTTTATCCAATAGTTTCCGCACAAAAATACGGGTATTCATCACTAAACACTTTTTCGCTAATCAGTTTGATTATCGTCAGGAATGGCTAAAACTTACCCGCTCATTAGAGAATAATAACAATGCTCGCGGAAACGTTTATTTGACGGCATTAGAAGGTTTTTTAAAAGCCATTGATTACCAAACTGGTTTCCTTATTCAATTTAATAACGGTAACATTAAGAATCTAGCGGAGCTCGGGTTTAATGGATTAAGCAGTGCTGAGATTGACATAATCATTGCACTAAGTCGTTATTGTGAGCAAAAAAACTGGATAGTAGACATAGAAGAACTCAGAACCAAACCGTCTGTTTATGATGGCTTAAAAGTCAATCATGCATTATTAAATCAGGCATCTTTTCAGCTTGTAGTACCAATCTATCGAGAGGATAAGTTCTGGGGAATTGCCGGCTTAAAGGGCTCTGATAATACCGCGAAAACCCTTAATTGGGAGCTTCGTGACTATTTGACCGCTGTGACTGCCCAAATAGCCAACTTTTTGTTCCATCACGAGGCTGCTGAGGAATTGGCAGAAAATGCTCAGTTCGCTGCATTTACACGAATGTCTGCTTTTGTTTTGCATGATCTAAAAAATGTATTGGCGCAAATTGATCTTATTCTGTGCAATGCAGAAATACATAAAGATAATCCGGAATTTATTGATGACACATTTGAAACCTTGCATCATACCAAGGCACGTATGGAAAAAATGTTGCAGCAACTGACAGATAAAAGTACACCTCAGCACGGTAGTCAAGGCTTGTGTATCTTGTCTGACTGTATTCAGCAAGTTGTTGAACAGCGTTGTGCCGGGAACTTGCCTAAACCTACAATGCATATTATTAGTGAAACAGAAGTAGTTTTAGAGCAAGATAAGTTTAGTAATGTGCTCTACCACATAGTTAGCAATGCTCAGCAGGCCACAGCTGATGATGGTAAAGTAGAGATTACTGTTGAGCAATCAATGGACCAGAGGCATATGTTAGTGACTATCTCGGATAATGGTGTCGGGATGAGCAGTGAGTTCATCAAAGACAGGTTATATAAACCTTTTGATACCACTAAGGGAAATGCAGGGATGGGAATTGGTGCACATGATGCGAAAGCATTTTTGGAGAAAATTGGTGGTCAGTTGCAGGTTAAAAGCAATGAGAATGAAGGTTCTACTTTCACCATGTATATTCCAGCAAACTAATAATGAATAACAAAAGGTAGTGTTAAATGGATAAGATTTTAGTCGTTGATGACGATTTAGGAATTCAAAAACAACTTAAATGGAGCTTTGCGGGTTACGACGTCGTTTTTGCAATAGACAGGGTGTCAGCAATTGCCCAGTTACGTCGGTTTGAACCTAAGGTCGTTACCCTTGATCTTGGCCTACCCCCCGATCCTTCAAACGCCACTGAAGGAATGAAAACATTAGAAGAAATTTTGGAACTTGCCCCGCAAACCAAAGTGATAGTAGTCACAGGCAATAACGATAAGAAAAATGCCTTAAAGGCGATCGATATTGGTGCTTACGATTTCTATCAGAAACCGATTGATTCGGACACTATCCAAATATTGGTGAGTCGAGCGGTGAATTTATTTAATCTGGAGATGGAAAATCAGCATCTGGCCAAGATTGCACCATCGATGAGTAAAATCATTGGTAACAGTGAGGGTATTGTTGCCGCCAGCCGCAAGGCAGAGAAGATTGCCCAAACTGATATCAGCACTCTATTACTTGGAGAGAGCGGTACAGGTAAAGAAGTCTTCGCTCGCAGTATGCATGAGCATAGTCTGCGTAAAGATAAACCTTTTATAGCAATTAACTGTGCATCAATACCGGAAAACTTATTGGAAAGTGAGTTATTTGGTTATGAAAAAGGCGCGTTTACCGGTGCTAACAAAACTACTCCCGGCAAAATTGAAACTGCCCAAAATGGCACGCTGTTTCTCGATGAAATAGGTGATATGCCGATTGGTTTACAAGCAAAAATGCTCAGATTTTTACAAGAACGTGTGATTGAAAGAGTCGGTGGACGTTCTGAAATTCCGGTTGATATTCGAGTCATCTGCGCAACGCATCGGAATGTTCAGACGATGGTGGCGGAACAGACTTTTCGAGAAGATTTGTATTACCGTATAGGTGAAATCAGTATTCAGATCCCCCCTCTGAGGGACAGAAATAATGATGTTATATTATTGGCCAGAACATTCCTCAGTCAATATAACGAAGAATTTAAAACCAAGATAAAAGGCTTTAGTGATAAAGCTGTCTCGGCCATGATGCAACACAGATGGCCCGGAAATATTCGCGAACTACAAAACAAACTTAAATCAGCCGTTATTATGGCCGAAGGTAATCAAATTAATGCCGATGATCTTGGTTTAACATATAAGGATGATGTCCTGAGTTTGGAAACATTAAATTTGCGCGAGGTCAGGGAGCAGGCTGAGGGCAGAGCAATACGCAATGCTTATCAAGTGGCAGAACATAATATGTCTCGCACCGCAGAGCTATTAGGTGTAACTCGTCCTACACTTTATTCTCTAATTGAAAGGTATCATTTGGAAGACATCAAAACGGGCTCTTAGCGGGCCCCAAGAGTTTGTTAACCCGATAAGCTCATGGCGTTGGCAATCTTGGAGGGCCTGTAAAGCTGCGATATTGTGGTACGTTAACTGCATCTTTACGGGTATTGACTGACAAGAACTTACTTAGACATATTGATGTTCCCTATATGACCAAAATCCAACAGCCTATTTTTTTCATTATTGCCTTTTCTTTATTGCTGGCGGCATGCTCCGGAAGTTCCCTGCAGGGAGATTCTGATAATCCTGATGTGCCAGTGCTGGTGAATGCAGGCACAAATGTTTCTGTATTCGAAGAAACCACAGTTACCTTAAACGGCGAAGCCATTGGTCAATCAATCAATTTAACTTTTGCATGGAGTGTGTCGCCAGATATTACTGTTGTGCACAATGATAATAGCGTTGCTCTGGCCACGTTTTTGGCGCCCTCTACGAGTCAAACGTTGGTCTATCAATTTACTCTGGAAGTCGTTGATGCTGCCGGAA